>DATMTF010000204.1:0-4082 GCA_035565015.1 Asticcacaulis sp.
AAAGAAAAAGCCGCCCCGGAGGGCGGCTTTATCTGGTTGTAATGGGGAGAGCTGCTTATTCGCCGCCGAAGGCGGTTTGCAGCATCTGCAACTGGCTCATGACCGGGTTGATGTCGGCTTCGACGACCTCGCCTTCGGCGAACATGCGGCGGTCCATATGCGAGATGCGCTCATAGAGGCGGTTGGAGCGGTCGAGCAGGTTCAGGAGGCCCTCCGGCAGGGTGGCGCCCGCTTCGCCCGCTTCGCCGCGCACCGCCGCCAGGCGGTACTTGTCGTCGCAGGCGTCCTGCGCCTCCATATCGCCCTCGCGCACCGCGCGCTGCACCAGCAGCCACGAGGCGATCTGCATCAGGCGCGTGGTCAGGCGCATGCTTTCACCCGCATACAAAAGGGCGTCTTCGCGGCTCAACAGGCGTGAATCGCGGCGTCCGTCGCCGTCGAGATAGGCCGCCGTCTCCTCCACCAGCGCCATGCCTTCGCGGAAGGTGCGATCGAACAGGTCGGAGGCGGCGAAGTCGCGCACCAGATGCACGCGGGCGTTAAGCGGGGAAAGGTTGCTGTCGGACATCAAACGGGCCTTGTGCTAAATCGGTCAGGTTTGCCTAAAGACCCGCATCGGCGTGTCATCGTGGAAACCTCAGAACGGCATGTGCAACGCCTGTGCCAGTCATGAGGCGTCATTATGGTTAGAAAGGCTTTAACTACCCTTAAAGGAGAAAAGCGCATCGGCGGCGGAGCGCCGGTGGGTCTTGGAGTCCATCGCGGCGCGGCTGCGGGCGATTTCGGCTTCCAGCATCTCGATGCGCAGACGCAAATCCTCGACGCTGTAGGGGTCGAGATCTTCACGCACCACGGCGAACAGGGCGCTGTCGCGACCGATTCTGGCCGGCAGGTCGTCTTCCACCATCCCCCAAATCTCCCTTTATGGCTCCGCTCAGGGCTGGACACGGGCCGCCTGAACGGACCATGTTCAAGGGCGGCATGAAACGCCTGTCAGGCGAAGAAAGCAAGGAAAACGAATCGGCATGAAGGCCATCTCTGTTCATAATAGCGGGGACAAACCGGACGACCTGTATCGGGTTGACGCACCCGAACCTGAGGTTCCGGACGGCCATGTCCTGATCCGTACGCGCTTTGCGGGCGTCAACCGGCCCGACATCCTGCAAAGGCGCGGTCTCTATCCGCCGCCGCCGGGCGCCTCGCCGATTCTGGGGCTGGAGGTCGCGGGCGTGATCGAGAAGGGCGTACCCGGCTGGCCGGAGGGCATGGAGGTCTGCGCCCTGGTCAATGGTGGCGGCTATGCGGAACGGGTCAGCGTCGATGCGCGTCATCTGCTGCCGATACCGAAGGGGCTGTCTCTGGCCGAGGCGGCGTCGCTGCCGGAAAATGTGCTGACCGTCTACGCCAATCTGATCGAGCATGGCGGTTTGCAGGCGGGCGAAACCGTGCTGGTCCACGGCGGCAATTCCGGCATCGGGGCGATGACGATCCAGATGGCGAAAGCTATTTTTAACGATACGCTGGGCGCGCGCGTCATAGCGACGGCGCGCGGGGCGGCAAAATGCGCCTATGCCCGCGGGCTGGGCGCGGACCTCGTTATCGACAGCGAGGCGCAGGACTTCGTCGAGCCGGTCAAGGCGGCGGGCGGCGCCGATGTCGTTCTGGACATTGTCGGCGGCGATTTCGTCGCGAAGAACCTCGCCTGCCTGAAGATGAGGGGGCGGATGGTGCAGGTCGGGTTCGGCAAGTCATCGACCGTCGAGATCGACCTGCGCCGCATCATGGCCAGACAGGCGGTGCTGACCGGCTCGATGCTGCGTCCGCGTTCGCCTGATGAGAAGGCGCGGTTGACTGAGGCGGTCCGGGAGCGCGTCTGGCCGCTGATCGAGAGCGGGCTGATCAAGCCCATACTGGCGAAAACGGTTCCATTTTCTCAGGCCGCCGAGGCGCACCGCTGGCTGGACGCCGGCGATCACTGCGGCAAGGTGGTGCTAGAGCTGTAACAGCCGCTCGACAAAGGCCGGGACCACCTCGGTGGCGGGGCCGTGGAGGCGTTCGGCGAACAGGTCATGGCCGAGCGACGGTTCGCCGGATCGGCCTCATAGCCTTCCGGCGTCGCCACCGCCTCGACGCGGTGGCCGCACCAGAAACCATCGGCGGCGCGAAAGGTCGGCACACCGGGCTCGGCGGAGATGCCCGCGCCGGTCAGGATGACGGTGTTGCGCATGCTATTTGGCTGTTTGGGCGTGGTCCCCGATCAGAACCACGCCTTCACGACGCGGGTCCGTGCCGCCGTCATAGCGTCCGTTCTTCAGGATAAAGCCGTTCAGGCCCGATTCCTCGCCCGACACGGCGGTCAGGTTGTAACCCATCTTCGTCAGACCGTCCCAGACAGCGGGCTCCATGCGCGCCTTCTCGACGCGGATCATGTCGCCGCGCGCAATGACATTGGGCAGGTCGATCGCCTGCTGCATGGAAAGGCCCCAGTCCAGCACGCCGATCAGGGTCTTGAGATTATAGGCGATGATCGACAGGCCGCCGGGCGAGCCGACCGCGCCGACCACATGGCCCTTCTGGTCGAGAATAATCACCGGCGCCATAGACGAACGCGGATGCTTGCCCGGCGCGACGGCGTTGGCCACCGGCTCACCGTCCGGCAGTTTCGGCGTGAACGAGAAGTCGGTGAGCTGGTTGTTCAGGAAGAAGCCATCGACCATGCGGCCTGAACCGAACAGGCTTTCGACCGTGGTGGTCATGCTGACCACATTGCCGAAGGTGTCGCGGATCACATAATGGGTCGTGCCGCCCGGCTCGATGGTGGCGTCGGCGGCGGGCGTCGGCGCGAACACCGGCAACTGGCCCGGCTGCGGCGCGGGCGACGGTGTGCCAACCGCCACCGTGGCGGCGCGCGACATGGTGTAATTGCTGTTGAGATAGCCGTTGATCTGTTTGGCGAACAGGGCTGTGTCGCCCTCATAGCGGTCGCGGTCGGCGTACATCAGCCGCTCGACCTCGATCAGGGCCGCCCAGCCGCGCGGATCATGCGCGCCGTATTTGGCCAGAGGCAGGTTCTCGGCGATGCGCAGACCCTGCAACAGGGCCGGACCGCCCGAGGGCGTGTTGTTGGTGCAGACAATGTACTGATGATAGGGCGCGCACAAAGGCTTGCCGTGATAGTCATCGGTCTGGACGTAAGGCTTGGCGATGGTCGCGATCACCTTGTAATTGGCGATGTCGTCCGTGGTCATCGAGCCGGGGATCGGATCTTGGTGCGTCTTGGCGACGATATCCTGCGCGATCCTGCCATAGCGCAGGGCGTCGGAGCGCTGGGCGGCGATGGCCTTGATCGTTTCGGCGTAGTCGGGGTTTTTCTTGATGTCCCCGGCATGGACCAGCCCGCCCTTGCCATCGCTGAAATAGGCCAGCACGTCGGGCGCGTCGCGTTCCGGATAGGTGGCGTTTTCGGTATGCAGATCCTTGTCGATGCGCGGCGTGACGACGAAGCCGTCCGCAGCGGCCTTTTCGGCGTCGCCGAACAGGCTGTCCCAGGCCAGCCTGCCGTGGTCCTTCTGCGCCCGGTCCAGCATGAAGATGGCCCCCGGCACGCCGGTCGAGCGCCCGGACAGCACGGCGGTCTTGAAGGTCATCGGTGTGGCGGCGTCCTGCATGAACATGTCGGGCGTCGCGCCCATCGGGGCGACCTCGCGGCCATTATAATCGGTCAGCTCGCCGGTCCTGGCGTCGTAATAGAGCATGAAGGCCCCGCCCGACAGGCTGGAGCTTTGCGGCTCGATCAGGGCCAGCATGGCCTGCACCGCCACCGCCGCGTCCGCCGCCGTGCCGCCGCGCTTTAACACCTCCATCCCGGCCTTCGCCGCCTCCGGCTCCGCCGCGACGATCAGCGGCTTGACCGTACCCAGCTTGACCGGCTCTCTGGCGTGAGCCGGCGCGGCGAGCAGAAGCGCCGTTATGGACACCGCCGCCAGAGATTTGAGGGACAGGTGGATCATGGCGGCGCTCCTAGGGCTGATACAATATACAGATCATATAGCTACTGAGCGCAGGCGTGCAGAGACTATCAA
>DATMTF010000205.1:0-7132 GCA_035565015.1 Asticcacaulis sp.
CCAGGGCGCCGGAGACGTCGGCCTTGTCGAACACCTCAGTGAAATGCTCAGGCGCCCCCGCGCCGCCGGAGGCGACCAGAGGAATATGCAACAGGTCGCGCGCCAGCCGCAATTGTTTCAGATCGTAGCCTTTGCGCACCCCGTCCTGATTCATGCAGTTCAGCACGATCTCGCCCGCGCCGCGCTGTTGGGCTTCTACAATCCAGTCAAGCGTACGCCGACCCACGGTGCGCATCTTGTCAGGATCGCCGGAATACTGATGCACATAATAGCCGCCATCCTGTTCGCGGCTATCGACCCCGACCACCACGCACTGTGATCCGGCCATCTCGGCCAGTTCGTCGATCAGGTCCGGGCGCTCCAGAGCAGGCGAATTGATCGACACCTTGTCGGCGCCGGAATCGAGGCAGCGCACCGCCTGTTCCGCCGAACGGATGCCGCCCGCCACGCAGAACGGAATATCGAGCGCGCGGGCAATGTCGCGCACCCAGTCATAATCGACGGTTCGGCCCTCAGATGACGCCGTGATGTCGTACAGCACCAGTTCGTCCGCGCCCTCGTCGCGATAGCGCAGGGCCAGATCGACCGCGTCGCCCAGCACCTCGTGACCGAGAAACTGCACGCCCTTGACGACCTTGCCGTCCTTGACGTCGAGACAGGGAATGATGCGTCTAGCCAACATTGAGCGCCGCCTTCAGGTCGATAAGCCCCTCATAGATCGCCTTGCCGACAATGGCGCCGTGGACGCCGAGCGCCTTGAGATCGTACAGGTCTTCGACCGAACGCACGCCGCCGGAGGCCTGAATTTCGAGGTCCGGGCGCTTGTGGCGTAAGGTGCGCATCAGCTCCATATTCGGCCCCATCAGCATGCCGTCGCGCGACACGTCCGTGACGAGGATGCGTTGCGCTGCGCCGACCGGATAATAGTCGAGCACGTCCCACAGCGAAACGCCCGAACCTTCGACCCAGCCATGCAGGGCGGCGTCGAAATCGCCGTCTTTCGTGGGCAGCACGTCGAGCGCCAGGGTGATGCGATCCTTGCCGAAATCGGCAAGCCAGCCGCGCACCTCGTCTGGCGCCTTCACCGCCGCCGAGCCGACCACGACCGCCGACACGCCCGCATCGAGCAGGGTCTGCACATGGTCGCGCGACCGCACGCCGCCGCCGGTCTGGATCTTCGCCTTAGACGCCCTGGCGAGGCTCCCGATCAACTCATGCTGCTGCGGCGATCCGGCCTTGGCGCCGTCCAGATCGACAATATGCACCCATTGCGCAGCCTCGGCATTGAACAGGTCGAGGCGTTTGAACGGATCGGAATCGTATTTCGTTACGGCGTCGAAACGCCCCTGTGCAAGGCGGACGCATTCACCGTTGATCAGGTCGATGGCGGGATAAAGGATCATAGGCTTACAAAATTCTTCAGGATGTGAGCGCCGACGGCTGAGGAACGCTCCGGGTGGAACTGGCAGCCCCAGACATTTTCGTTACGCACCATAGCCGCGAACGGCTGGCCATAGGTGGAGGTCAGAAGCGTGCAGTCATTGACCGGGCAGACGTAGGAGTGGACGAAATAGGCGTAGTCGCCGTCATGAACTCCTGTATTGAGCGGGTCTTCGCGCACGACGCTGAGCTGGTTCCAGCCCATATGCGGCACGACCAGATCGGGGGCAACCGTCATCTTCGTCACCCGTCCGGGGATCAGGCTTAAGCATTCGACATCGCCTTCGTCCGAGCCTTCGAACAAAAGTTGCTGCCCCAGACAGACGCCGAGCAGCGGAACCTCAAGGCCGCGGATGGCCTCGAAAAGTCCAAGCTCATGGATGCGGCGCATCGCAAAGCCCGCCGCGCCGACGCCGGGCAGGACGACCTTCTTCGCCGCGGCGATGTCGGAGGCGTCCGAGGACAGCCGCGCCTGAGCGCCCAGCCGTTCTAAGGCGAACAGCACCGAGGCGGTATTGGCGCAACCCAGTTCTATAACGACAATCTCATCCGTCATTATGCGAGCATCCCCTTAGTGGAGGGCAGGGCGTCGCCTTCAATGCGCGTCGCCTGCCGCAGGGCGCGGCCCAGCGCTTTGAAACAGGCTTCGGTCTTGTGATGGTCATTGCCGCCCCTGACCTCGACATGCACGGCGGCGCCGAGGGTTTCGGACAGCGAGCGGAAGGCGTGCGCGGTCATTTCGGTCGGATAGTCGCCGATGTGCGAGGCCTCGAATGTCCCTTCAAACACGCAGAACGGACGCCCGCCCAGATCGACGCTCACCTTCGCCTCGGTCTCGTCCATTGGCAGGACGAAGCCGAAACGCGCCATGCCCGCCCGGTCGCCCAGAGCCAGTTTCAGCGCCTGACCGAAGGCCAGCATGCAGTCCTCGATCGTGTGATGCGGATCGATCTCCAGATCGCCTTCGCAGGCGACCTGAAGCGAGAAGCCGCCGTGGGTCGCGACCTGATCGAGCATATGGTCGAAGAAGCCGACGCCCGTGCGGATGGCGACCGGTTTCGGCTGGTCGAGATTGACCGTGACCGCGATCTTCGTCTCCTTCGTGTCGCGCAGGATTTCGCCGACGCGCGGCGCCTTACCCTCTGGTGCGACGCCGAGCGCGGTCAGGATGCGGTTATTGCTTGCCACATCGCCCATGGCCAGCAGGAGGCCGTTCGGCGTCACCTGCGCCGACAGGCCCAGGCGCTTTAGGGCGGTCTGGGTCGGGATCAGCGCCTTGGGCCGCAGCAGCATGAACGGGCCGTCATTGAGGTCGAACGAGTCGAGCTGCTTCGAGCGCGACAGGGCTTCGCGCAGCCGGGCCTGTTCGGCGCGGATGGTGTCGATGCGCGCGGCGACGCTCAGGGCGCGCGACGGCGACAGGGCGGCCTCGGCGGCGCGCGCCGACGGGGTCGGCAGCGGGTGCGGCTCGCAGAATTTCAAAAGGCCCTGCAAGGTCTTAGTCCCCGCAATCAGCGCCCCGACGCGCGCCCCGGCCATGCCGAACAGATAGGACAGGCTTTTCAGCACCACGACATTCGGCTCGGTCACGGCCAGTTCGGCCAGGCTGTCCGCCGTGCAGGCGTCGAAATAGCTTTCGTCAATGACCAGCAGGCTGGGGAAGATGTCGACCGCCAGCGAACGCGCCGCGACCATGTCCCAGGCGCGGCCATCGCTCTGGCGCGGATTGTGGATCAGCAGAAAGCCTGCGCCCTTGGGCAGGGGACCGCTTTGCGGCGGCTGACGCACGCTGAGATTATAGACGGCGCTGAGATCGTCGAGATAGTGGTCGGATTGCGCGCAGACGAATTCATGACCATGCACGCGCAGGCGGCGCATCAGCACCTCCATGGCGTGCGAGGCGCCGCGCGTGACCATCAGGCTGTGCGCCTCGACGCCGTAGAAGTCGGCCATGCGTTCGCGCAGCGGCTCCAGCGACGGCGGCAGCGATTCCAGCCCCGCGCCCGTGGCGTTCAGCGATGAGAAGGGCGAGTTAAACATCAGATTTCCAATCTAAAGTCTGCCGCCAGCGCATGGGCCTCAAGTCCCTCAAGGCGGGCGAGGCGGGCGGCGGCGGGGGCGATGGCGGCGGCGCCGTCGCGGGTCGCCTTCTGCACCACGAAACTGGTCAGATACGAGCGCACGGTGATGCCGTCATAGGCTTTCGCCGCCCCATCGGTCGGCAGGACGTGGCTGGGCCCCGCCGCATAGTCGCCAAAGGTTTCGGCGGCGTAGGTTCCGGCGAAGATCGTCCCGGCGGCGGTCAGTCGCGGGATCAGCGCATCAAGGTCCGCGACCTGAAGCGCCAGGTGTTCCGGACCGTAGAGATTGGAGACCTCAACGGCCTCTTCGGGCGAGACGACGATAAAGGCGCGCGCCTGATCGAGCGAGGCCTTGGCGATCTGCGCGCGCGGCAGGCGCTCGACCTGAAGCGCGACCTCGGCCTCGATGGCCTCGGCGACGGCGCGCGACGTGGCAACCAGAATGACCTGCGCGTCGGGATCGTGTTCGGCCTGAGACAGAAGGTCTGCGGCGACCAGTTTCACGTTCGCCGTTTCATCGGCGATGCACAGCAATTCCGATGGCCCGGCGGGCATGTCGATAGCGAGGCCGGAGACGCGCTCGGTGGCGTAGCGCTTGGCCTCCGCGACATACTTGTTGCCAGGGCCATAGATTTTATCTGCGGCGGGAACGCCCTCAAGAACCCCCAAGGCCAGAGCCGCCACGCCGTGCGCGCCGCCGACGCGCCACACCGCGTCGAGGCCGGAGGCCGCGCCCGCCGCGATCATCATCGGGTGGATCGAACCGTCTTTCGCGGGTGGAGTGATGCAGACCCGGTTCGGCACGCCGGCGACCAGGGCCGGAACCGCCGTCATGATCAGGGTCGAAAACAGCGGCGCCGTGCCGCCCGGCGCATAGAGGCCCGCCGTCGTGATCGGGCGATAGACGCGCTGCAAGCTGAGGCCGGGCTTCGGTGCGATGACGGGGCCGTCGCCGGGCAGTTCGGCCTCTTGAAAGCTGCGGACATTCTCGACCGCCAGCTCCATGGCGGCGAGGTCGTCGGCGGAGAGTTGCGCGCGCGCGGCGTCCACGGTTTTGGCGTCCAGCCGCACCTGCGTCGGCGCGTGGCTATCGAGTTTTACAGCCCAATCCGTCAGGCCAGCAAAGCCGCGCGCCTCGATGTCATCGAAAATCTCATGCACGCGCGCCAGCACCGCCGGGTCGCGGCGATTCTCCGGCCGGGCCAGGGCCATGCGGCGCTCCGAGGCGCTAAGGTCTTTCCAGATAAAGGTCTTCATCGGCATGTTCCGTTTCCCCTGCTCTCATCCCTCCCTGCGCAGCGGGGAGGGGGGACCGCGAAGCGGTGGGAGGGGCAAATCACTTCATCATCTTCTCGATCGGCAGCACGAGTATGGCCGAGGCCCCGGCGCTTTTCAGCTTGTCCAGCGTGTCCCAGAACACGTTTTCCTGACAGACGGCGTGGACGGCGACCACATCGTCGCGCCCAGCCAGTTGCATGATGGTCGGGGCCTCGGCGCCGGGGATCAGCCGGATAATGTCGTCCAGATGCGCGCGCGGGGCGTTGAGCATCACGTACTTTGCGCCGGTCGATTCGGTCACGCCATCGAAGCGTCGCACCACCATGTCATAGGTGTGCTGCAACTCGGCGGGCGGGGCGTGCGGGGCCTTGATCAGCACGGCTTCGGACTTCAGCACCAGGTCGCACGCCTTCATGGCGTTGGCCTCCAGCGTCGCGCCGGTCGAGACCAGATCGCAGATGGCGTGGGCGATCTTCATGCGCGGGGCGACCTCGACCGCGCCGCGCATCTCGACGATGTCGGCGCTGACATTGTTCGCCTTCAGCCACTTGGCGAGGATGTTCGGATAGGAGGTGGCGATGCGCTTGCCCTGCAACCACTGCGGGCCGGTATAGTCAGCGTCGGCGGGCACGGCGATCTTCAGCGTACAGGAACCGAAGCCGAGACGCATCACGATCATGTCCGACAGGTCGGTCTCAGGGAAGTGTTCGGCCAGCACGTTGAGGCCGACAATGCCGAGTTCCGCCACGCCGTCGGCCACAAAGGTCGGTATGTCGTCGTCGCGCACGCGCAGCAGGTCGATCGGCTGGTTCTCGATGCGGTACAGAAGCTCGTTGGCGCCCTTCATGACGCGCAGGCCCGCGCCGCCGATCAGCTCCAGCGAGCGGTCAGCCAGCCGGCCGGATTTCTGTACGGCGATGCGGAGGCGGGGTTCAGTCATGCGTCTTATCTTTCATCTTATCCAGCACGCGCCGGTAGCCTTGATGCGGCATGTCGCGCAGAAAGCGGGCGACGCGCGTAACCGTGGTGGTCGAGGCGCCGGTCAGCTCGGAGATTTCGCGGTAGCTCAAGGTTCCCTGATCGAGCAGCCTCGCCACCTTGAACCGCTCGGCGAAGGCGCGCAACTCACCGGGCGTACACAGATCGTCGAGAAAGGCCAGAACCTCCTCGCGCGATTGCAGACCCAAAAGGGCCTCGGCCAGAGCGGCGACGTCTTCAGGCTTGGTCAGCGACATGTCTCACCGTAGTAACGTGTTATCGCGCTAATACAGTGTGACGCAGGAGGATGCAAGAGGAAAAGGCTATCGGTCCGAGATTTCTTGCAAACGCGCGATCAGCCGGTCGCGCTCCAGGGTCAGGCCCTTGTAGTCGAGCTGTTGCGGCGTGTAGGCGTTGAGCTGCTCGATCAGGGCGCGGGCCAGGTCGGGGGCGTTGGGCAGGCGCTCCATTTCGGTCAGCGGGTCGAGATAGATGCGAATGGTGAACAGGATGTCGCCGCTCACCGGTAATTTGCGAAGGGTCTGGCGCTCCAGTCGGAAATAGAGATTGTCGATGCGCTCATCGCCAAACCGCCACTGCCCTGCCGAGTGCGGATGGTGCAAAGCGTCGTCGGCGTGCAGCGACCAGTTCCAGCGATAGACCGGCTGTTCGGGGCGTAAATTGTCGAACATGCGCTCGATGATCGTGGCGTTGCGCGTGTCGCGGCCAAAATCCGGCACGGGGGCGTGAATCTCCTGCAAGGCCTTGCCGAACTTTTCATGCAGCCGCCACGAGGACGGAAAGCACAGATGCGCCGCCGCCAGACGCCAGCCATTGTCACCACTTCGCATCAGCACGAGGTCTTCCTGCACGAGGCCGCCCGCGATCAACAGCGGCGGGTAGGGCTGATCGAGACGCACGCGGCGGAAGGCGGGGACGATGTCGATCTGCGGCCCTAAGCGCTGATAGATGCGGGGCCAGCGTTCGGGCAGGTGGTCGGCCAGCAGGGTCAAGACTTCGTCCTGCGCGGTCTCTGTGCCGGGCTCCATCATGAAGATGGCCTCCGGCGCGCGCTCGGCCAGCCGGTCCTTTTCGTCGAGATAGGCCAGCAATGTGTCATCGACCGCGATCCATTCCGCCGGATCGAGCGGTTTGACGCCGATGGTGAACAGCCTGTGCGAACCGTCATAGGGGGTGTGCATGTCAAAAACTTAGCAAGAAAGATACCCCACCACCATCCTCCTTCGCTGACGCTGCGGAGGACGGTCCCCCTCCCCATCGAAGATGGGGAGGCATGAGAATAAGGGCGCCAGCATCGGTGGGGATAAAAAATCCGGCCCGCGTATCGGACGCGA
>DATMTF010000206.1:0-4066 GCA_035565015.1 Asticcacaulis sp.
CTCAACGATGGCGGCAGGCCGTATCTGCGCATCCGTGCTTTAAGCTGGCGAAACGGCTGGCCCCGCGCCGAATGAAAAATGCCTCGTACGACGTCTTTGAGGCGGGCGTCACAGTCTCTGGGCGGCAGCCACCCCTTATTATAGTCGGACAAATATCCGGAACGGTCCACCACCGATTCCTTGTCATTTGTCTGATCTAATGGTACATCATGTCCTAAAATAAAAGATGAAGCCAGGGAACCAAGCAGGGGCCAGGATGGACGATTCACCGAAGGAGGGTGCGCTCGGCGACGGTCTTAACCGCAGCGCGCTCGATACAAGCCCGCTCGACACCGCCTTCAAGAATCTGACGCCGCAGGGAAGGCTGCACGGCGCCCTGGCGCACAGGTTAGGCGTCAATATTCTCAAAGGCGTCTTCGCGCCGGGGCAGACGCTTCCCAACGAGGTTGAATCGAGCCAGGCGTTCGATATTTCGCGCTCCGCCTACCGCGAAGCCATTCGGATTCTCGCGGCGAAGGGGATGGTGGAGAGCCGGCCCAAGACGGGAACGCGGGTCACCGAAAAGCGCCGGTGGAACATTCTCGATCCGGAGGTTCTGCGCTGGATGTTCGAGACCGAGCCGACGGAAGCCTTTATTCTCGGCCTGTTCGAGCTGCGCCTGATCACCGAGCCCGCGGCGGCGGCGCTTGCCGCGCAACGGCGTAACGATGAGCAGTTGCGCATTATGGACGAGGCCCTGATCATCATGGATTCAGAGACGCTCGCGACCGAAGCCGGTCGACAGGCCGATCTCGATTTTCACGATGCGCTCATGCAGGCCACCGGCAACGAGACGCTGGCCTCATTGAGTTCCTCCATTAGCGCCGCCGTCGCCTGGTCAACGCGCTACAAACAGCGCATCAAGGCTTTGGAGCGCGACCCGGTTCCTGATCACCGCGCCGTCTATGAGGCGATCCGGCGCGGCGACGCCTCCGACGCGCGCTGGTGCATGGAATCGCTTGTGCGGCTCGCCCTGCACGACACGCAGCGCAGTATGAGCCTGAAATAAGCGCCGTCGCATTCTCCGTCTTGACAGACAATTAAACACGACCTACCACTGTTTTATTGTCGGACATAAAAACAAAATACGACGCCTTCTTCAGGGAGACTATCTATGGCGGTTGAAAGCGTATCCGCGCGCGCGCGCGTCCTTGGCTGTCTGGGCGCAGGCGCCTGCGTCCTAGCCATCGCCTTATCGGCGTGCGGGGGCGGGGGCGGTTCATCCTCTGGCGGTTCGGGCGGCGGCGGATCAGGCGGAGGTTCGTCTTCCAGCGCGTCCTCGTCGAGCGTGGTCAGCATGGATGACGGCTACCAGCTTAAGATCGTCAACGCTTCCACCGGCCAGACCCTGACCATTGCGGGCCAGAGTCAGACGGCGGGGGCGGCGGTCGCGACCGCCGCAGACGACGGCTCGGCCTCCCAGCGTTGGCACGTCATGCCGATGACGAGCGGGCAATACAATATCGAAAATCTACTAACCCATCAGGTCATGGGCGTCAGCAACGCCTCGACGACGGACGGCGCGTCGATCGTGCAGTGGGCCGATAACGGGACCAATGATCATCTGTGGGCATTCCTGAAGCTTTCCGACGGCAACTATGTCATCAAGAACCTGAACAGCAGTCTCTACCTGCAAAGCGACGCATCGGGCAATCTGACTCAGGTCGCGCGCGCTGCGTCAAAGATGCAGGAATGGACGATCACGACGACCACGGATCTGGCCTATCCCTTGCCGCTCACGGTCTCCGGAACCGGCACGGCGGTGCATGACCCCAATATGATCGAGGACGCCAGCGGAACCTTCTGGCTGTACGGCACCCATAATACGCTGGCCAGTTCGACCGATATGGTCAACTTCACGCTTTTATCGACCGGCGACATCGCCCCCGATTTTAGCTGGTGGGCGAGCAAGAACACGACGGGCGGCAATGGCCGCACGGATATCTGGGCGCCCGACGTGATGTACGCCAACGGCAAATATTACCAGTATTATTCGATACCCATCTACGATACGCCGTCTGTGGCGGGCAGCAATCAGGGGGCTGAAGCCGTCATCGCTCTGGCGACCTCGTCCTCGCCGAACGGCCCCTGGACGGACGTCGGCCAGATTATCGCCTCCTGCGGAAAGACTTCGGGCTGCGCCACCACGTTCAACGCGATTGACCCGGCGCCCTATATCGACGCCTCCGGCAAATGGTGGCTCGTCTTCGGCTCCTGGGAAGACGGCACGCATGTGCTGCAACTGGACCCGTCCACCGGGCTTCGCCTGGCGTCAAACACCACGCTTTATAATGTCGCCAAGCGCGGCGCGGGCGAGGAGGGGCCTTTCATCCTCCCCTATAAGATCGGCGCCACGCAGTATTATTACTATTTCGCGCCGATCAACACCTGCTGCAGCGGAACTTCTAGCACCTACCGCATCATCGTCGGTCGCTCGACCAGCCCGACCGGGCCATTTGTCGATCGGGGCGGACTGGACCTGATGAATGGCGGCGGCACGATCCTTTTAAGCTCGCACGGACAGATTTTCGGTCCCGGCGGTCAGAGCGTCATGACGGTCGCGGGCAAACCCCTGCTGGTCTATCACTATTATGACGGCGCCAATAACGGCGCGCCGAAGCTGGGCCTGAACAACCTCGCCTTCGACGCAGACGGCTGGCCCTATGTCCAGTAGGCCAATGATGGAGCCGCTTCCTGTTCGGTCGCCCGACGGGCGCGCTGCGGAAGCGGTTCGTCTGACAGGCGACATCTATCGCCAAAGCACGCATGTCGCCTTCTTCCTCCTGCAGGCTTTCGTGGCGTAGCTAATCCGACATCACGACCAGAAACGCCTTAAGCCGTCCTTCTCCGGCGTTGCTGATGCTGTGCGGGACGTCGGCGCGGTAGCGCAAAGTGGCGCCCGCGCCCGCCTTTTGCTGCGCTTCGGCGGAAATGACCAGAGCTTCGCCCTCCAGAATCGACAGGTGTTCGCGCGCCCCGGAGGCATGCGGCTGCGAGGTCAGGGAGGCGCCGGGCTCGATCTCCAGCAGATACCATTCCAATGCGCCGGTGGTTTCGGGCGGGCTTAAGATGTGCAGGGTGCAGTGACCGTCGGCCGAACGGATGCGCGGCACATTATGCGCCTCGATCCGTTCGATCGCCTGCGCCTGTTCGTCCTCGCCGTCGCCGATCAGTTGCGGAATATCGACGCCCAGCGCCTGGGTCAGCGCCCACAGGGTCGCGAAGGTCGGATTGGCCATGCCGCGCTCGATCTGGCTGAGCATGGAGCGCGACACTTTCGACAACGCCGCCAGATCGTCGAGCGACAGGCTCTGCGCTTTGCGCAGGGCGTGCAGCCGTTTGCCGATGTCAGGCGCCTTGCGCGCGCGCGATGTCATGCGGGCAGGGTAAGCGATCGGAGCATGGAAAGGAAATCCTTTTAGCCCGGATGCAGGCCGGGCGCTTCTTGCCCGGTGCGCGCGACATATTCGGTGTAGCCGCCTTCGTAGCGATGCACGCCTTCGGGAGTCAGCTCCAGCACGCGGTTGGACAGGGCCGACAGGAAGTGCCGGTCGTGCGACACGAACAGCATGGTTCCCTCAAAGTCGGCCAGGGCCTCAACCAGCATCTCCTTGGTCGCCATGTCGAGGTGGTTGGTCGGCTCGTCCAGCACCAGAAGGTTGGGCGGATCGAACAGCATTTTCGCCATCACCAGCCGCGCCTTCTCGCCGCCCGACAGAACCCGGCACGGCTTTTCGACATCGTCGCCGGAAAAGCCAAAACATCCGGCCAGGGTGCGCAACACGCCCTGACCGGCATGCGGGAAGGATCCGTCCAGCGACTCAAATATCGTTTCGTCGCCGTCAAGCACATCCATGGCGTGCTGGGCGAAATAGCCCATTTTCACGCTGGCGCCGATATTGACCGTACCCTGATCGGGTTTGGATTCGCCCGCCGCCAGCTTCAGAAGCGTCGATTTGCCTGCGCCATTGGCGCCCAGCACGCACCAGCGCTCCTTGCGGCGCACGGTGAAGTCGAAGCCGTCATA
>DATMTF010000207.1:0-7833 GCA_035565015.1 Asticcacaulis sp.
AATTCCATGGGCGCCTTTCTGGGCGGCATGTTTGGATCGAAATTCCTGCTGAAGGGGCCATTATTTGAAAAGGACGTGGTGATCACGCAGGCGATGAAGGACGCCGGTCTTGGCCATGTCACGAATGTCTATATCATTATCGGCGTCATTCTGGCCGTCTTCACCCTGGCCGTCTTTCTGGTGCGCAATGTCATCAGCGCGCATTCTCCCAAGAATCTCGGCGATAGTCATGAAGGCCCCAAGCTTGGCATGGCCGGTCTGAGCGTCTTTGTCGGCACGCTGATTGTCGCCGTCGCTACTTTGTTGCTGTCTCTGGTCATTTCTCCTGTCGTGAATGGCATGGCCATCCCAGGATGGGTCCAAACCAGCCTGACAATCATCGCCATGGTGGTCTTCTTCGCCATTGTCGTGAAGTTCCTGTTCGGCTTCATCAACTCGAAATGGCCCGCCCTTTCCGAAACGGTGGAATCGCCCTTTAAGGCCATGTCCGACAAGTGGGCCAATCTCGGTTCTATCGGCATCTTCCTCTATGTCGGCGCCGAGGTTTGCGTGATCTCCGGGATGATCTTCTTCCTGGAGCAGTCGCAGATCATGAACATCCCCTCGCAGGTGGCGGGTTTTGTCGGTCCGGTCTTCATGCTGTTCGCCATGTTCGGTCGTTTTATCGGCTCTGGCCTTATGACCTTTGTTAAGGCGACAACCATGCTGACCCTCGTGGCGCTCGGCGCGACCATCCTGTGCATTATCGTCATCGCCACCTATCATATGCCGGCGACGCCGTTATCAGGAACCTTCCCGATTCCGACCTTCCCAGGCGTTTACGATGCGCCGATGACGATGGGCTTCCTGCCCGGTTTCGCCGCAATCCTGATCGGGCTGTTCAATTCAATCATGTTCCCGACCATTTTCACTCTGACGCTGGAGCGCTCAAACGCCCCGGCTTCGGCGGCGTCGGGCCTGATGTGCCTGGCGATCTGCGGCGGCGGCTTTATCTCGGTGCTGTATGGCTTTGCGGTAGATCAGTTCCTGGCGCACTTCCCGGTCGGCGCGCGTTCGCTGGCCTTCGTCGTGCCGCTGGTCTGCTATCTCTATGTGCTGTGGTTCGCCTGGGCCGCAAAGAAGGCCCCGGTCCACGCCATTGAAGAAGGCGTCGCTTCGGCGCACTAAGTTCTCGCGTACAACGGCTCCCGGATTTCGGGGGCCGTTATTTTTTCAACTATAGTCAAAGACAGCGGATGTTCCGCTGCGGGATAAGAAATGCTTTATATCGGCGTGGATTTCGGCGGCACCAAGATCGAGGCGGCGGCGCTCGATGCGGACGGGAACTTCCTGTCGCGCCAGCGACTGCCCAATCCGGGCAATTACGCCGACGCGCTGAACACAGTCGGCGCGCTCATCCGGTCCGTCGAGTCCGAGGCCCACGCCAAGGCGCCGTCTCTGGCCACGCGCGTGGCCACGATCGGCGTCGGCGCGCCGGGCAGCGTCTCGCCGCGCACCGGCGTGATGCGCAACGCCAATTCGACCTGGTTGAACGGCAAGACCTTTCGCGAAGATCTCGAAATTGCGCTTAAGCGCCCGGTGCGGTTGGCCAATGACGCCAACTGTCTGGCGCTCAGCGAGGCGATTGACGGCGCGGGTCGCGGCCACTCCAACGTCTTCGCCATCATTGTCGGCACCGGCTGCGGCGGTGGGCTGGTCATGGATCACAAGCTGGTCGAAGGCGCCAACGGCGTGGCGGGCGAGTGGGGGCATATGCCGCTGCCATGGCCGAAACCGGAGGAATATCCGGGCGCCAGATGCTGGTGCGGTCTGCATGGCTGTCTGGAAACCTGGGTGTCTGGCAGCGGCTTTGCGCGTGACTTCCACGCGGTAACCGGCAGGACGTTGAAGGGCGAAGAGATTATCGACGCCATGCGTGCGGGCGACGCCGAGGCCGAGGCCGCTTTTGATCGGCTGCTGGACCGGTTGGGGCGCGGCATGGCCGTACTGATCAATGTGGTGGATCCAGACGTGTTTGTTCTGGGCGGCGGCCTGTCCAACGTGCCGGAACTGTATGAACGCCTGGCGGGCAAGATCCGCCCCTATGTCTTTTCCGATGTCTGGGAGGCCGGGATCGTTCCGGCGAAATGGGGTGATTCCTCCGGTGTGCGCGGCGCCGCCTATCTGTGGGCGCAGGGACAGAGACTGATAATGGACGCGCACGCATGAAGCGGCTTGCCGCGCTGGCGCTGGGGCTGATCCTGTTCGGATCGGCGGCGCAGGCGACGGAGCCGGTGCTGCATGTCACGGGCGGCGACCTGGCGGGGGATCGTCTGCCCGACGCGTCTTTCGTTTTCCACGCCGTTCCGTTCGCTGCGCCGCCGGTGGGGGCCTTCCGCTGGCGCGCGCCGCAGGACGTCGTCCCATGGACCGGCGTGCGGCATGAGACGGACAGCGCGCCCGCCTGTTTGCAGATCGACTATGGCTGGCAGACCGATATGGCGGCGAAATCGTCGGAAGACTGCCTTTATCTGGAGGTCCGAACGCCCGATCTGCGCCCGCAAAAGCCCTTGCCGGTCATGGTCTATATCCACGGCGGGGCTAATCGCGCGGGCGGCGGCGCAGGGACCGTGATGGCGGGTTTCGCCAGCAAGGGCGTGATCATCGTTTCGCTGCAATACCGGCTCGGCGTCTTCGGCTTTCTGTCGCATCCGGCCCTGAGCCGCGAGCAGGACGGGCATAGCGGCAATTACGCTTTGATGGACCAGATCAAGGCGTTGACCTGGGTGCGCGACAATATTGCGCAGTTCGGCGGCGATCCGGACAATGTGACGATTTTCGGCCAGAGCGCGGGCGCTGAGGATGTCGGCATGCTGCTGGTCGCGCCTGACGCGCGCGGCCTGTTCCAGAAAGCCATCGAGGAAAGCGGCCCGCCGCAGTTCGGCCTGCCGCCAAGGACGCTGGCGCAGAACGAGGCGATGGGAGTCGATCTGGCAAGAATCTACACCGACGCCGCTCCCGACAGCGACGCAGCCCTGGCGGCCCTGCGGCGGGTTCCGGCGCGCCAGTTGCAATATGCGGGCGATCGCCTGCCGGTTCCGATCCCCGATGACGGCTTTATCTGGCTGCAGGCCGTGATCGACGGCAAGGTGCTGTCGCAATCGCCGCAGGACGCCTTCCGCAAGGGCGAGCAGGCGAAGGTTCCGCTGATTATCGGCACGATTGCGCAGGAGCTGGGCCTGTTCGGCGGGGCATCCGCCGTTCCGTCTGAAATCGTGCGTCAGTTTGGCGTGCGCGCGGATGAGGCGATGCGCTTTTACCGGGTGACGGCGACGACGCAGCCGCCCGCCGATCCGCTCTATGGCGACGTCGCGATGCAGCTATCGACCGACCTGATGATGCGCTGCCCGTCGGACTGGACGGCGCAACGCCAGACTGAGGCGGACGCGCCGGTCTGGTCTTATCAGCTTGATGTCAATAACGGTGAGGGGCCGCCGCATCATTCCTCCGATCTCGCCTTTGTGATGAACCCGCAACCGGCGGGCGAGACGGATGCGCAATGGCCGCGGCTGCTCGACTATTGGACGCAGTTCGCGAAAACCGGCGATCCGAACAGACCGGGTCTGGCGGACTGGCCGTCTTTCGGAGCCGAGGCGCGTTACATCGAATTCTCGACCTCAGGGCCGCAAACGCGCGACCATCAACGCGCGCCGGTCTGTACGTGGCGCGACACGCCGTAATCTTCGTAAAAATGACGCGGTTATGTCGCTTGCGGCAGGATAGCTACCGAAATCTTACGCGAGACGGCGTTCGTTATCGGTCTGTTAAGGACGTTCTGGTTTTTATGGCGGCTTAACCCGCCAGAGGTGTTTACCGATTGACGCGCAATACCGGCGGTTGCGCGCGATCGGTCGTCTCAGGCGATGCTTTGAGTATCTGGAGACGCCAATGCCCGCCGTTGTTCGTGGAGGCCGACGCCAAGCCCCTTCGCAGCCGCAAGGTCGCGGCGGCGCGTCTGCGGGCAAGTCCGGCGGATCTTCGGGCAAATCATCCGGTCGTCCGCGCGGCAAGTCGTCTGCCGGGACGGGCGCGCCTGGAGGCAAGCCACGCCTGCTCGGCGCAGTACCGATGACGGGCGAAGCCACCGGCTGGTTGGCCGTGCTGCTGATCGGCGGCCTGCTGGCGGCGGTGCTGCTGACCGGCCATCGCGCCGAGGCGCTGGGTCGCGCCGTGCTCGGCTTCGCCGACGACCGCATGGCGGCTGTCGGCGTGAAGCTGGAGAATGTGCGTCTGGTCGGCGTGTCGGATCAGGCGGCGCCGGACATCAAGAAGGCGCTGGCCTTCCATCGCGATCAGCCCTTCACCTTCCTCGATCTCAATCAGGTGCAGCGCGACGTCGAGAATGTCGGCTGGGTCAAGTCGGCCACCATCCGCCGCCAGTTTCCCGGCACGCTGATCGTCTCGGTGGTCGAGCGCCCGCGTCTGGCGGTCTGGCAGTATCAGGGCCGCGATCAGGTCATCGACGACACGGGCCAGATCATCCCCGAAGCCGTGGCGTCGAAATTCCCCGACCTGCCGCTGATCGTCGGCGAGGGCGCCAATGAGACCGCTTCGGACATCATCGAACTTTTGCGCGCGCGTCCGCAACTGATGCAGCGCGTCTTCGCCTTGCAGCGCGTCGATACGCGCCGCTGGAACATCCTGTTGAAGAACGGCACGCTGATCAAGCTGCCCGCCGTTAATCAGGATCAGGCCATGAATCGCCTCGACGCCCTGATCGCGCAGCAGCGCGTTCTGGATCAGGGGCTGGCCGAAATCGACCTGTTAGACCCCAATGCGCTGGTGGTCGTTCCGCTCGAACCGCGTAACGCCGCCGTCGCCAAACCCGCCGCCCCGTCCGCATAACCGCCAGACTCACGAGTAGAAACTCATGTCCGGATTTGAAGCCCGTCAGAACGCCAAGCAGCAGGCCTTACAGCCGCAGCTTGTCCAGCAGATCAGCCCCGGTCAGAAGGCGTTGCGCTCCGGCGCCGCGCCCGCCACGGGGGAGCGCCCGCCGGCCGCCTCCGGCCTGATCGCCGCGCTCGATCTGGGCGCCTCCAAGATCGGCTGTTTCATCATGCGTCCCGAAGGCGCGCGCCACGCCGATCATTCGATCCGCGTCGCCGGGGTCGGCTATGTGCAGTCGCGCGGCGTACGCGCCGGGGCGATTATCGACATGGAGGCCGCCTCGCAGGCCATCGCCCAGGCGGTCGA
Organism: Asticcacaulis sp.; assembly: GCA_035565015.1. Taxonomy (GTDB): domain Bacteria; phylum Pseudomonadota; class Alphaproteobacteria; order Caulobacterales; family Caulobacteraceae; genus Asticcacaulis. The sequence goes on from DATMTF010000207.1 coordinate 5,236, forward strand.
ACGCGCCGAGGCCATGGCCAATGTCTCGATTCAGGGGGTGCGCGTCAGCGTGCCGGGCGCGGGCTGCGCCTCGCACCGCGTCTCGGCGCAGGTGTCGCTGGGTCTAAAGCCGATCTCCGATCTCGACCTGAACCGCGCCATCGCTTCGGCCCTGGCGCAGGCCCGCTTCGCCAACCGCCGCGCCATCCACCTGCTGCCCGTGGCGTGGAGCGTCGATGAGCAGGTCGGGGTGCGCGATCCGCGCGGTCTGAACGGACGCAATCTCGGCCTGGAGCTGCTGGTCGTCACCATTGACGAAAACGTGTTCAATAACATCGTGCAATGCGTGGCGCAGGCGCATCTTGAGGTTCACGCCATCGTCTGCGCGCCGCTGGCCTCCGCTGTCGCGGCGCTGGAGGAGGACGAAAAGGATCTCGGCTGCATCTGCATCGACATGGGCGCCTCCTCGACCACGGTGGCCATCTTCATGGGCGGGACGCTGATCCATGTTGACAGCCTCAATGTCGGCGGTGGCCATGTCACCGCCGACATCGCGCGCGGCCTTTCGACGACCTTGGCGGGCGCCGAACGCCTCAAGACGCTGCACGGCTCGGCCATTGCGTCGAGCAATGAGGACCGTGAAACCGTCGAGGCGCCGCCGCGCGGCGACGATCGCGGCAGCGCGCCCATCGTCGTACCGCGCTCGATCCTGAAAGGCATCATCGCGCCGCGCGTGGAGGAAATCTTCGAGCTGCTGCGCGAAAAGATCAAGGCGTCGGGCGTGCATGTCGAGCCGGGCGCCGGCATTGTCCTGACCGGCGGCGCCTCGCAACTGGCGGGTGTGCGCGAACTGGCCATCCGCGTCTTCGACCGCCCGGTGCGGCTGGGCAAGCCGATGCGCGCCCCGCATCTGGGCGACGCGGCGGCGGGACCGGCCTTCGCCGCCCCGACGGGCGTGATCCTGCGCACCCTCTACGGTCCGCGCGACGTGGTGCCGGTGCGCAAGATCATGGCGGCCAAGATCGGCCCGCGCGACGCGCCGTCCGGCTCCGGCAATATCGTCATGCGCATGGTGGACTGGCTGAAGGCCAATCTCTGATTCGCCCTTCCGACGCCGTTTCCTGATTTGTTCCTGCATCGGCGTCGTCTTTGACGGCTCTCAGAGGCTGGCGAGGCGCGTCCGGCGCGGTCGTTGCGTAAAAAACTGTTAATGGTTTTTGCGGTTCGGGCGGGAAATCGCCGTCGCGACTCCCTTCTGACTCATTTGCCGGTTAGTCTTGGTCATACTTCGGTAACCCGTCTTAAAAATAGTTACCGGAACCGCTTCAAAACCGCCCGACTCAAGCTATCGGGTAATCATTCGTTAAGCATAATCGTAGTCTCATTATACGTTACAGGAGAGGCCCAGCGTCACGGCTGGCTTCCTTCGTGGAAGAGATTGTGAAAGGTTGAACCTGAGAGCCATGGCTATTCATCTTTCTGCGCCTCGCGCGACCGAGTTGAAACCGCGTATCGTTGTCTTTGGCGTGGGCGGAGCCGGGGGCAACGCCGTCAACAACATGATTGAGGCCGGGCTGGAGGGCGTCGAATTCGTCGTCGCCAACACAGACGCTCAGCAATTGCAGTTCTCGCGCACCGACGCGCGCATCCAGCTTGGCGTGGGCATCACGCAGGGGCTGGGCGCCGGCGCGCACCCGGAAGTCGGCATGAACGCCGCCGAAGCCTCGACCAGCGAGATCAGCGAGCATCTCGAAGGCGCGCATATGGTGTTCATCACCGCCGGCATGGGCGGCGGCACCGGCACGGGCGCCGCGCCGGTCATCGCCAAGTGCGCGCGCGAACGCGGTATCCTGACCGTCGGCGTGGTGACCAAGCCCTTCACTTTCGAAGGGCGTCATCGCATGCGCCTGGCTGACGCAGGCATCAGCGAATTGCAACGCTATGTCGATACGCTGATCGTCATTCCGAACCAGAACCTGTTCCGCATCGCCAATGAGCGCACCACCTTCGCCGAAGCCTTCGGCATGGCCGACCAGGTGTTGCATGCGGGCGTGCGCTCGATCACCGACCTGATGGTGCTGCCGGGCCTGATCAATCTTGATTTCGCAGACGTGCGTTCGGTCATGTCCGATATGGGCAAGGCCATGATGGGCACGGGTGAGGCGTCCGGCGAGGAGCGCGCCCTGCTGGCCGCACAGAACGCCATCCAGAATCCGCTGCTCGACGAAACCTCGCTCAAGGGCGCCAAGGCCGTTCTGGTCAATGTGACCGGCGGCCTCGACATGACGCTGCACGAGGTCGATGAGGCGGCCAACGCCATTTCCTCGGAAGTCGATCCGGAAGCCAATATCATCTTCGGCGCCGCCTTCGATCCGGCCCTGGACGGCAAGCTGCGCGTTTCCGTCGTCGCCACCGGCATGGATGGCGTGGCGCTGCAAAGCCCGGTCGCGACGCCTGCCGCCCAGCCGCAACCGGCTGCGCGCCCGCAGGCGCCTGTGTCGCAGACCCCGCCGCCGACCTTTGGCATGGGCTATGGCGCGCGTCAGGAAGCGGCGCCGACAGCCAGCGCGCAACCGGCTCCGGCCCAGCCCGCGCCGGTCGCCCAAGCTCCAGCCGCGG
>DATMTF010000208.1:0-2669 GCA_035565015.1 Asticcacaulis sp.
GATTTTTTGTGTTGCAGATACAGCTACGTTAAAACAAACACCATTCAGCCAAGGGGCAAAAAGAGCGCTGTCGCGTGAAGTCGCCATCCCGAATTTCGTGTTTTTTCGTGTCTTTCGTGGTCGAAATCTACTTCGCCAGCAGGGCCAGAGCTTCGTCGGCGGCGGCGACAAGGCCCTCCAAAATGCCCGGATCGCTGGAGGAGTGACCGGCCTTCTTGATCACCTTGAACTTCGCTTCCGGCCAGGCCTGGTGCAGATCCCACGCCGTCTGCATCGGCGTGACCACATCATAGCGCCCCTGCACGATCCAGCCTGGGATGTGGCGGATGCGGTCGATATTGTCCAGCACCCAAGCGTCGCTTTCAAAGAAGCCGCCGTTCTGGAAATACCAGCTTTCGATGCGTGCAAAGGCGACGGCGAAATCGGGATCGGCGAATTTCGACGCGGCCTGCGGCGGTCCGTCGATTGACAGGGTGTCGCCTTCCCAGCCGCTCCAGGCCAGGGCGCAGCGGATGCGCGCCTCGCGGTCGAGGCCGTTCAGGCGCTTGACATAGGCATTCAAAAGATCGCCGCGCTCCGCCTCCGGTATCGGCGCGACAAAGCTCTCCCACAGGTCGGGATAGATATGACTGGCGCCTTCCTGATAGAACCAGTTCAGCTCAGGTTTTCGCACCAGAAAAATACCGCGCAATATGAGTCCCAGCACGCGCTCCGGGTGCTTCAGCGCATAGGCCAGCGACAGGGTCGAGCCCCATGAGCCGCCGAACACCACCCATTTTTCCACCCCCAGCTTCTGCCGCAGCGCCTCGATGTCGGCGACCAGATGCCAGGTGGTGTTGTCCTCCAGCGAAATGTCCTGAGACGCATGCGGCGTCGATTTGCCGCAACCGCGCTGATCGAACAGGATGATGCGGTAGCCATCCGGGTTGAAATAGCTGCGCAGGTTCGGCGACACGCCGCCGCCGGGCCCGCCGTGCAGCACGACGACGGGCAGGCCCTGCGGGTTGCCGCATTGTTCGTAATAGATGCGATGCTTGCCGCCGGTGGGCATATAGCCCGCATCATACGGGTCGATGTCGGGATAGAGGCCGCGCGGGCGGGCAGGTGTCTTCACGGAGTCGGTCATGGCGCTGAAAGGAACAGGATTTGCGCAGTTAGCCGCAAAATGCGCGGCTTCACAACCGTTTTTACCCCCAAAGCGCGGGCGCCGGCGGATGCAGGATCGAGCCGGTCACCTCCAGCCCGTGTTCGCGGTCGCGCGCCAGCAGCAGCGGTCCGTCCAGATCGACATAGTCGGCGCCCTGCGCGACCAGCATGGCGGGCGCCATGCTCAAGGAGGTCGCCACCATGCAGCCCACCATGATCTCCAGCCCCAATGCCAGCGCCTCGGCTTTCAGGGCCAGCGCCTCGGTCAGGCCGCCGGTCTTGTCGAGCTTGATATTGACGCAGCGATAGAGCCGCGCGCAGCGATTCAATTCGGCGCGGCTGTGCAGGCTCTCATCGGCGCACAGCGTCACGGGGCTGTCATAGCCCAGCAGGGCCTCGTCCTCATCGACCTTCAGCGGCTGTTCGATCAGCAGCACGCCAAGCTTTTGCAATTCCGGCGCGATGCGCGTCAGTTCGTCGAAACTCAGGCCCTCATTGCCATCGACGATCAGGCGCGATTTCGGCGCGGCGGCGCGCACGGCCTCGACCCGATCAAGGTCGCCGGGGCCGCCGATCTTGAGCTTTAAAAGCGGGCGGCGCGCATTGGCGGCGGCCTGCTGCGCCATCGCTTCGGGCGTATCGAGGCTTAAGGTGTAGGCGGTCTTGAGCGGATTAAGCGCATGAAGGCCCGCCGTCCGCCACGCCGGGACGCCGGAGCGTTTGGCGTTGAGATCCCATAGCGCGCAGTCGAGCGCGTTGCGCGCCGCGCCGGGCGGCATAAGCGCCTGAACCGCGTCAAGCGTGATCCCGGCCTCGATACGCGATCGCATGGCTTCGAGATCGGCCAGGCAGCCCTCCAGACTCTCGCCATAGCGCGCATAGGGCACGGCCTCGCCCTGACCCGTATAGTCGCCATCCTCCAGCGCGACGTACAGCACACGCGCCTCGGTCTTGGAGCCGCGCGCAATCGTAAAGCGCCCGGCGATCGGGAAGGTGTCGTCACGCAGGATCAGGCGCATCGGATGAAAGGCCTAGATCAGATCGCTGAGCGCGGCGTCGAACAGAAGATAGGCGCGTCCGGCGTCCGAGCCGAGCAGTTCGCTTAAAGTCGCCTTCGGATCGCGCGCCATCAGCGCCATATTGACCTGCTGATCGTACCAGTCGACGAAGTCGTGCGCGTGCTGACGGATGGCCTGGTCGGTAAGCAGGCGGCGACCCAGGCGACGGATGGCGGCGGGCGCGACGCGGCGCACCACGAGGCGCGCGCCTTCATTGTCCTCAGCGACGATGGCGGCGACGGTTTCATCGAGCCGCGAACGGCCCAGCACGGCGGCGGCGTCAATGCCCATCGCGGCGACCTCGGCGACCATCTGATCGTCGATGCGGTCGAATTCGGCGTCAGACGGCGGCGCCTCTCCCGTCTGCGGCGCTTCGGACGCCGGCGACGGGGCGGGCGGTTCGGCGGCTTGCCGGGTCTCCATGCCGCCCAGCAGTTCGCGCCACGACCAGCCATCCTGAACGGC
>DATMTF010000209.1:0-8497 GCA_035565015.1 Asticcacaulis sp.
GGGTGCAGGGGCAATTGCCCCTGCTAGAACTGCAACCTGTAACCACCCGCATCGGTCATCAGCAGGCGCGCATTGGCCGGATCGGGTTCGATCTTCTGGCGCAGGCGATAGACGTGGGTTTCCAGCGTGTGGGTGGTGACCCCGGCATTATAGCCCCAGACCTCGGTGAGCAGTTCCTCACGCGACACGGCCTTGCCGCCGGCGCGATAGAGGTACTTTAAGATATTGGTTTCTTTCTCGGTCAGGCGGGTCTTCTTGCCGTTCTGGTCGATCAGGATTTTCAGCGCCGGTTTGAACTCATATGGCCCGATGCGGAAGGTGGCGTCTTCGCTGGTCTCGTGGCTGCGCACCTGGGCGCGGATGCGCGCCAGCAGCACGGCGAAACGGAACGGCTTGGTGACATAATCGTTCGCGCCCGCATCGAGGCCGAGGATGGTGTCCGAATCCGAAGCCTGCGCCGTCAGCATGATGACCGGTGTGGTCAGCCCGCCCTTGCGCAACAGGCGGCAGGCTTCGCGGCCGTCCATATCGGGCAGATCGACATCGAGCAGGATCAGGTCGGCATTGACGCTCTTGCCGAGGCGCACGCCGTCGGAACCGTTGGCCGCCTGCACGACCTTGAACTCCTCGTGCAGTTCAAGCTGTTCGGCCAGCGCTTCGCGCAGTTCATCGTCGTCATCGACAATCAGGAGGGTTTTTTGTTGCACCATGATCCTGTATCTTGTGTTTTTTCTTAAGGTTTGGGCGAAAGCGACCGGATGGTCAAGACGTTTACCGCTACGGCGGACGGGCATTTTACGTTAAACGAACATAAGGTGCGTTGCGCGCTTGGAAAAGGGGGCGTTCGTCCGGCATCGGAGAAAAGAGAGGGCGACGGGGCCTCTCCGGCGGGCGTCTGGCCGATCCGCTATGTGTTTTACCGTCCCGATCGCATGGACGCGCCGCAAACCGCGCTGAAAACGGTCGCTCTGACGCCCGAAGACGGCTGGTGCGACGATCCGGCCTCGCCCGACTATAACCGGCATGTCAAACTGCCCTTTGCCGCCAGCCATGAAAAACTATGGCGCGAGGATCATGTCTATGACCTGATCCTGGTGCTGGGCCACAATGACGACCCGCCGGTCCCCGGTCTCGGCTCGGCCATCTTCGCCCACCTGGCGCGCGAGGATTACAGCGGCACCGAAGGCTGCGTGGCCCTGGCGATGGCGGACATGCTGACCTTCCTGCGCGAAATTGAGCCGGACGACGCGCTGGAGATACGGCTGTAAGGTTTGACCACGAAACGAAGTTCGGCGAAGCCAAAGACACGAAAAGGCACGAAAACCGCGCGAAGCGCCTCGTTGCTGGTTGGTTGCCTGATGGTCGCTTTTTTAACCACGGAAAACACGGAAAACACGGAAATATAAATCTTCTGACGCCGCGGAGCGGCGTTTCCGTGCTTTCCGTGTTTTCCGTGGTTAAAGCCTTACTGACGCTTGAGATAGATAAATGCAATAAAAGCGCTTCGCGCGGATTTCGCGCCTTTTCGTGGTCAAAAATCTAGCCCCGCGCCCCAAACAGCGCCGACCCCACCCGGATCTCGTTCGACCCAAAGGCCAGCGCCGTCTCAAAATCGTCGCTCATTCCCATGCTCAAATGCCCGATCCCGTTGCGCTCCGCGATCTTGCGCAATAGCGCAAAATACGGCCCGCGCGGCCCCTCGACCGGCGGAATGCACATCAGCCCGGCGATATTCAGCCCATAAACCTCGCGCGCCGTTTTCAAAAACCCGTCCGCCTCGCGCGGCATAACCCCCGATTTCTGATCTTCCTCGCCAATATTGACCTGCACATAAAGCAAGGGCGCGCGCCCCTGCTTCTGCATCTCGTCAGCAATGGCTCGCGCGATCTTGTCGCGGTCCACGCTCTCGATCACGTCGAAAGAGCCGACCGCCTCCGCCGCCTTGTTGCTCTGCAAAGGCCCGATCAGCCGCAGCTCCAGATCGGCATACTGATCCCGCACCGGCCCCCAGCGCTCCATCGCCTCCTGCACCCGGTTCTCGCCAAAGCGCCGCTGCCCCGCCCGCAGCACCGGCTCGACCGCCTCCCAGGGCTGGGTCTTGGATACCGCCGTCAGAAAGGCGGCGTCCGGCGCCCGCCCCGCAATTTTAAGCGCCTTGTGCATCTTGGCGATCAGCTTAAGATAAGCCTGAGGGGCGTCGTTCGAGTTTTCCGGCAATGACATATGCGACCCGCTTTTCCTATCTGCTCGACAAGGCCCGCCTTTTAGCCCAGGCGCGCGCAGGTTTGAACCCGTCGCCTCTGCCGCCCTTGTTTTTCTTCACCGATCCAGAGCGCACGCCGCATCCCGAAGACATTGTCGCCCACCTGCCAGAGGGCTGCGGCGTCGTCTATCGCCACTTCGGCGACCCGCACGCCCCGCAGCGCGCCCGCCTCCTGCGTAAAATCGCCAGCGATAACGGCCTCGTCCTGCTGATCGGCGAAGACGATGCGCTGGCCGCCGAAGTCGAGGCCGACGGCGTGCATCTGGCCCAACGCAGCCTTTCCCGCGCCGCCGCCTTGCGCGCCGCCGTGCCGGACACGCTTATAACCATCGCCTGCCACGACGCGTACACCCTGCCCAGCCTGTCTGAAGACATTTTCGACGCCGCCTTCATCTCGCCGGTCTTCGCAAGCCGCAGTTCCTCGGCGCAAGGCGTGTCCGCGCTGGGCCTCAAAGGCGTACAGGCCCTGACCGCGCGGACCGACCTGCCGCTCTACGGCCTCGGCGGGATCACCTGCGACACGATCACGCAACTCATCGGCTCTGGCCTTGCCGGAGTCGCCGCGGTCGATGCTTTCAAACTGGATTAATTAGAACTTGAACGTGGTTTCCAGCCGCACGCGCGGCTGCTTGCGCGCGTCTTGCGCCACGGCGGCATTGGCCGCTTCGGTCTTCATCGGATCGGTCTTTTCGCCGAAACCGAGGCTGCCGCCGACGCGCAAAGACGGGGTCAGCTTATAGAAGGCGCCCGCATCGATGTCGTTGAGGCCCGACGGACTGGTTTCCGGCTGATTGACGTCGAACTTGACGCCCCATTTGTTGCTGAGGTCGAACTGATACGACTTGGAGCCGTTCTTGTTGAAGCTGGTCGTCGAGTCGCTGATATAGCTGTCCTGAGAGATCGGCGCCAGGTTCAGAGAGCTGGTCTGCGACGCGCCTTGCTGGGCGTGAACCGTCTTCTGCACCGGCGTGACGGCCAGGGCATGACCCGACGTTCCGGCCGCAGCCAGAATCGTCGCGCTCAGCAACAGGGTCATCACAGGTTTCATCGTCTCAACTCTGAAAACGCCGTTTTGGGCGGCGATTACGCGCAACTTGACGCTTAAACAGACAATTTAATGCATAAGCGTCAAAAACCGATTAAGGGCAAACCCTTGCCGGGTCAAACATATATAGTGAGGAATCGCCCGGTTACGAATTTTCCCCTCAAGGATGTGGTGATTCCGCCACGCCTTACCGCAGCGGACAGCTCGCCTTATGTCGTTTCCGAAGCAAATTCCGCGCCATAGAGGGTCGCTTCGCCGCATATCCGCCCAGATTTGCTGCTGAGTTGACAAACTTGTGAGCGCCCTCTTGTCACACCCCCTGACCCCCATGCTATAGAAGCCGGGAGCCAGGCCGGGGATTTGCAGGCAGGGTCGGAAAATCAAAGATCTTGGCGGGACCGGGCGGTCCTTGCGGGTTTGGACAATTTGCGGAGCGATCCCTTGATGACAATGATGCGTAAAACGGCCCTGGCGACGGTTGCGCTCGGCGTGTGCCTGAGCTTTTCGGCCTGCGCCAGCCTGGGCGGCAAGCCCGGCGGTCCTTCGGCGCCTGCATCCGCGAATACCACGGACCCGGAACAGGATCAGAAGATTCCGCTGTCGCATCTGTTCGGCGGCGGTCACTCGAAAAAGAGCGACAACGACGCTCAGGCGGGCATCGGCGTCAACGCCTATCTGTGGCGCGCCTCGCTCGACACCATCTCCTTCATGCCGCTGGCCTCGGCCGATCCGTGGGGCGGCACCATCATCACCGATTGGTACGCCAATCCACAAAAGCCGGACGAGCGCTTCAAGGTCACCGTCTATATTCTCGACTCGCGCCTGCGCGCCGACGCGCTCAGCGTCTCGGTCTATAAGCAGGTGCAGCAGAACGGCCAGTGGACCAATGCCGACGTGTCGCAACAGACCCAGATCGATATGGAAAACGCCATCCTGTCCAAGGCGCGCGAATTGCGCCTGTCGGATGTGAAATAGGCCCCAATCTCAACTTTTTTACGGATCCTCCTGACCTTAAATGGCGCGCTACAATCCGAAAGAGGCCGAACCCCGCCAACTGGCGCGGTGGGCGGCGGCAAACACGTTCCTCACCAAGGCTGATCCGCAAAAACCCAAATATTATGTGCTTGAGATGTTCCCCTATCCGTCGGGGCGCATCCATATGGGCCATGTGCGCAACTATGCGATGGGCGATCTGGTCGCGCGTTTCAAGCGCGCGCGCGGCTTCAATGTGCTGCATCCGATGGGCTGGGACGCCTTCGGCATGCCGGCGGAAAACGCCGCCATGGAGCGTAAGATCCACCCGAAGGGCTGGACCTATGACAATATCAAGAATATGCGCGGCGAGCTGCAAAGGCTGGGCCTCAGCATCGACTGGACGCGCGAATTCGCCACCTGCGATCCGGCCTATTACGGCCAGCAGCAGAAGTGGTTCCTGAATCTTCTCAAGCACGATCTCGTCTATCGCCGCGAATCCCAGGTCAACTGGGATCCGGTCGATATGACCGTTCTGGCCAATGAACAGGTGATCGACGGACGCGGCTGGCGCTCCGGCGCCGTGGTCGAAAAGAAGAAGCTGACCCAGTGGTTCATGCGCATCACGCGCTTCGCCGACGACCTTTTGGAAGGGCTTTCGACGCTGGAGCGCTGGCCTGACAAGGTGCGCACCATGCAGGCCAACTGGATCGGCAAGTCGCGCGGCCTGAAGATGCGCTGGCGGTTCGACGGGGCGGCCCCCGAAGGCTTTGCGGACGGCGTCGAAGTCTATACCACGCGCCCCGATACGCTTTACGGCGCGTCCTTTATCGCCCTGGCCGCCGATCATCCGCTGGCGCACGCCGCGGCGGAACAGAATCCGGCCCTCGCCGACTTCATCGCCTCACTCAACCGGGGCGGCGTATCGCAGGCCGATATCGACACCGCCGAAAAGCAGGGCTTCGACACCGGTTTGCGCGTGGCGCATCCGTTTATCGACGGTCAGACCCTGCCCGTCTGGGTCGCCAATTTCGTGCTGATGGATTATGGCACGGGCGCGATCTTCGGCTGCCCGGCCCACGATCAGCGCGACCTCGATTTCGCGCGCAAATACGACCTGCCGGTGCGCGAAGTCGTGCTGCCGCAGGGCGCGGATGCCGACAGCTTCACCGTGGGCAAGGACGCCTATACCGGTCCCGGCCGCATCTTCCGCTCCGGCTTCCTCGACGGGCTGGAGATCGAAGCCGCCAAGGACGCGGCCATCGACCGCATCGAATCCATGGGCCTCGGCGAAGGCGCGACCGTCTTCCGCCTGCGCGACTGGGGCGTGTCGCGTCAGCGCGACTGGGGCTGCCCGATCCCGGTCATCCACTGCGAAACCTGCGGCGTCGTGCCGGTCCCTGACGATCAGTTGCCGGTGACCTTACCCGAAGACGTCACCTTCGACGTTCCCGGCAATCCGCTGGAGCGCCATCCGACCTGGAAACATGTTAAATGTCCGCATTGCGGCAAGGATGCGCGCCGCGAAACCGACACGCTCGACACCTTTGTCGATTCCTCGTGGTATTTCGCCCGCTTCACCGATCCGACCGCGACTGAGCCGATCAACAAACAGGCCGCCGACTACTGGCTGCCGGTCGATCAGTATATTGGCGGCATCGAACACGCGGTGCTGCACCTCCTCTATGCGCGCTTCATTACGCGCGCCCTGAACCATTGCGGCTATCTCGACGTGAAAGAGCCGTTTGCGGGCCTGTTCACGCAGGGCATGTTGACGCACGAGACCTATAAGGACGCCAAAGGTCAGTGGGTCGAGCCGGGCGATATCGAGGTCGAAACCGTTGACGGTCAGCGCGTCGCCAGACGCCTGTCCACCGGCGAAACCTTGAGCATTGGCGACGTCGAAAAAATGTCGAAATCGAAGAAGAACACGGTCGCGCCTGAGGACATTTTTGATACCTATGGCGTTGATTCGGCGCGTCTTTTCGTGCTTTCCGACTCGCCGCCCGAACGCGACGTGCAATGGTCCACATCCGGCGTCGAAGGCTCATGGCGCTTCACGCACCGCGTCTGGGATCTGTTCGACAGCCTGCCCGAAGCGGATGTGCCGTGCGCCAATGAGGCCGTCGCGCTCGATTTACGTAAGGCCGCGCACAAGGCGGTCAAGGCGGTTACCGAGGGCTTCGAGGGCTTCCGCTTCAACGCCGCCATCGCCAAGCTGTACGAACTGGTCACCACCATCCGCACGAACGACATTTCCGTCGTCGGCTCGCAGGCGCGACGCGACGCGCTGGAGCTGCTGGCGGGGCTGATCGCGCCGGTGACGCCGCACCTGGCCGAGGAATGCTGGACGCGACTTGGCAAGGACGGTCTGGTCGCCGAGGCGCCGTGGCCGCACTTCGATCCGGCCCTGGCCCAGGACGACGCCTATATCATGCCGGTGCAGGTCAATGGCAAGCGCCGCGGCGAACTCCTGATCCGCGTCGGCGCCACCGAAGACGAAATCCGCGACGCCGCGCTTGCAGACGAGGCGGTTAAGCGTCATCTTGACGGCGTCTCGATCCGCAAGATCGTCTTTGTGCCGAACCGGATTCTCAACTTCGTCGTAGGATAAGCCATATGCGCCAGACTGCCATGCGCCAGACTATCCGCGTTCTCGGCTTCGCCGCCTGTCTGGCCGCGCTTCCCCTGCTGTCGGCCTGCGGTTTTGTTCCGCTCTACGCGCAACGCAGCGTCACCACCGGCATGGCGGCGATCGAGGTCGATGCGCCGCAGACGCGCACCGGCTATTTCCTTGAACAGGATTTGCGCAACGGGCTGGAGGCCGACGCCAGCGCCAACAAGCTCTACACGCTCAAGATCACGATGAAGGAGCAGCATTACGCCGTCGGCTATCAGGTCGATGACACCTCGCTGCGCTCCGAAATTACCGCGCAGGTGTCCTACGCCCTGATCGACAAATCGACCGGCAAGAGCCTCTATAACGACAATTTCAGCGACACCGTCACCTACGACACCTCGCGGTCGCCCTTCACGGGCGTCGTCGCGCAGCAGGACGCACAAAAGCGCATCGCCACCGACATTTCCGGCAAGATCCAGACGGCGCTCGCCCTCTATTTCCACGGCGACGCGCCAAAAGCGCACTGATTTAATATGAAACTCGCCAAGCGGGCCGAGATCGACGCCTTTTTCGCCAGGCCCTCGCCAGCCGTCCTCGGCGCGCTGATCTACGGCAAGGATCGCAGCCAGGTGATCGAGCGCGCCACGGGTCTGGCCAGACAGATCGTCGACGACATCAATGACCCGTTCAATGTCTCGGTGCTGACCGACAGCGACATTGAGGCCGACCCGGCAAGGCTGGAGGGCGAATTGCAGGCCCTGTCCATGCTGGGCGGTCGCCGGCTGGTGCGGCTGAAATTCTTCTCCGAAAAGGCCACGCTCGACAAGGCGGTCGCGGCGACCTTGAAGGCGCATGCGGCGGGCGAGTTCAACCGCGACGCTTTTATCGTTATCGAAGCGGGCGGCCTTGGCGGCGACTCCAGCTTACGTCGTCTGGCCGATTCCGACAAAAATCTGGTCAGCATCGCCTGCTATGAGGACGAAACCGGCGACGTGGTGCGCATGGCGCGCGAAACCTTAAGCGCCAATGGCGTCGCCCTGACCTCGGCGGCGATGGACATTTTCGCGCAGCGCCTGCCCAAAGAACGCGGCATTGCGCGGCAGGAAATCGAACGGCTGGTGCTGTTTATCGGCCCCGGTTCGCATAAGACACTGAATGAAACCGAACTTCTCGATTTTCTCGGCGTCGAGCCGGAGGCTTCGCTGTTCAAGGCTGCGCAGGATGCCTTTGGCGGGCGCATGAAACCGGCCCAGGCGGGTTTGCGCCGCGCCTTTGCCGAGGGCGAAGGCGGCGCCGACGCGCTGCGCGCGCTCAGCCTGCATTACAACAAGCTGAAACTGCTCAAATCGCTGCTGCAAAAAGGCATGGGAACGAAAGAGGCCGCGCGCGCCGCCGGGGTCTTCTGGAAAGATGAGAACGATCTGCTGCGTCAGGCGCAGGCCTGGCATGTCGATACGCTCGACGCCCTGGCCGCCGATCTGATCGAAGCCGACAAGTTGTGCAAATCGACCGGCATGCCCGACGCCCTGATCTCGGAGCGCCTCTATCTGCAAATCGCCGGACGGGCGGCGCGGGCGGGGTTATAGGAGCGTTTCCC
>DATMTF010000210.1:0-5919 GCA_035565015.1 Asticcacaulis sp.
CTGGAGGCGTCAATTTCAAAACTGACGTTTATGTCAATTTTATATTTCTTACCATCCAGCGCAATCGCGTCCTGATGACAGCGTCATAATTCGGAAAATTTGCTGCGTCTGTTTACGTCGTTTCGCATATGCGCTCTTTTGCGGATATTCATATCCCACCCAACAGACTGTCGACCCGATTTCCCCAGCGGGGCTTGAGCGCGGGCGCCGGACTTGCTATTTAAAACCTGATCCCGGACGAGGGACGTCGTACCCGGTCAAGACAAGACGACGTCGCTGAAAAGGCTTATCGCCGCCGGAGTCGTTCCATGCGCATCAATCCTCGTCTGTTGCCGGTCTTCGCCGTGCTGTGTTCGATCCTGTCGGTGCAGGCGGGCGCCTCGTTCAGCAAACACCTGTTTCCCATTCTCGGCGCCGAGGGCGTGACCGCCCTGCGTCAGCTCTATTCGACCCTGTTGCTGCTGCTGGTCTTCCGGCCCTGGCAGGGCGGTCCCGCGCGCAAGGACTGGGGCGTGGTCATGCTGTACGGCGGCCTGTTGGGCGTGATGAACCTGACCTTCTATCTGGCGATTGAGCGTTTGCCGCTGGGCATTGGCGTGGCGCTGGAGTTTCTGGGGCCGCTCGCCGTCGCCATCCTGTCGTCGCGGCAGGCGCGCGATTTCGTGTGGGTGGCCTGCGCTGTGGCCGGACTGGCCCTGCTGATTCCGTGGGGCGGCCACACGGGCGCGCTTGATCCGGTCGGCGTGGCGTGGGCGCTGGTCGCGGCCCTGTGCTGGGGGCTGTATATCATTGTCGGCCAAAAGGTGTCTGACCGTGTTCACGGCGGCAAGGCGGTGGCGCTCGGCATGGCGTTTTCGCTGCTGCTGACCCTGCCGGTCGGCGTCATCCATTCCGGCGCCGCGCTCTGGGCGCCGTCCGTGCTGCCCTGGGCCATCGCCGTCGCGGTGTTGTCGAGCGCCATCCCCTATTCGCTGGAGATGATGGCGCTCAAACATATTCCGGCCAAGACGTTCGGCCTGATGATGAGTCTGGAGCCTGCGGCGGGCGCGCTGCTCGGCTTTTTGATTATCGGCGAACAGTTGAGCCTGACGCAATGCGCGGCGATTGCCTTGGTCATCATCGCCTCGGCGGGCTCCAGCCTGACGGCGCGCCGGGCCGTTGATGAATCGTTACCCTAAGCGGTGAAGATAAAACCGTCCTCGATGCGCACCGGCCACGGGGTGAGGCTTTTGCCCGCGCACGGTCCGCCCACGCACAGGCCATCATGAATGCGAAACAGCGCGCCGTGCCATGAACATGAGATCAGATCAGCCTGTGGCGTCAGATAATCATCGAGAACCTGCGCCAGGGGCAGGCCTGTGTGCGGGCAGCGATCGACATAACCGCTGACCGCGCCATCCTTATGCACGACGAAGCCATGAAAAAAGGCGTCGCCGATTTGCAGCACAAAATTGCGCGCCGTATCGGGCGCGATCAGATCGAGCGGGCCGAGTTTTACCCCGGCGGGGGTGGCGAAAACGCGCCTGTGCTGCGGCTGATCGTTCAAGAGTCAACCTGATCGGCGTCGGGCTGGTGAATCGGATGGGCGCGCACAAAGGCCGGATGTTCGTCGCACCGCTCATTGACCGCGCGCAGGGCCGGATAGGGGCGCAGGTCGACGCCAAAACGCTGCGCCGAAAAAATCTGCGGAATCAGGAAGCAGTCAGCCAGGGTCGGCGCATCCCCAAAGCAGAAGCCCCTGCCGTGCTTTTCGACCAGAACCTCCAGCGCCGTAAAGCCTTCGGCGATCCAGCCGCGCGCCCACAGATCGAGTCGCGCAGACTCGGCGCCGAACTCCGTCTTCAGTTCGCGCAAGACCCTGAGATTGTTAAGCGGGTGGATGTCGCAGGCGATCAGGGCGCACATGCTGCGCACAATCGCGCGCGACTGCGGCGTCGGCGGCAGCAGGGCCGGTTCCGGATGGGTTTCCTCCAGCCATTCCAGAATCGCCGGACTTTGCGTCAATACGGCATCGCCGGTATCGAGCGTCGGCACCAGATGCTGCGGATTAAGCGCGCGGTAGTCGGCGTCGAGATGCGCGTTCTGGCGCAGGTCGTGCGTCGCCTGCTCGAAGTCCAGCCCTTTGAGACTGAGCGCGATTCGGACGCGATAGGCGGCGGACGAGCGCCAATAACCGTGCAGTCTGAGCATGACAGCCTCTTAAATGGCGGGCAGGATGCGCCCGACGCACGGCCCGAATCCGATGGAGGCATAGCCGTCGGCATGGGCGCGCGCGCTCAGGATAAGCATATCCTGATCCTGAAGAAAGGCGCGCGTCTCGCCATTGGGCAGGCTCACGGGTTTTTTACCGCCCATGCTCAATTCCAGAAGACTGCCCTGAGATCCGTCTTCGGGGCCGGAAATCGTGCCGGTGCCGAGAAGATCGCCGGGGCGCAGGTTGCAGCCATTGCTGGCGTGATGCGCGACCAGTTGCGCAGGCGTCCAGTAGAGGTGACGCGCTTCGCTGCGGCTTAAGATATGCGGCGCCTGCCCCGCCGCCCGCATGGCTTCGGTCTGGATCGCCACGGTCAGGTCGAGTTTCAGCGCGCCCGACGCCTGATCGGCCTCGTCCCACAGATAGGGCAGGGGCGCGGGATCGCCGTTCGGGCGCGGCGCCTGCGCAAGCCGGAACGGCGCCAGGGCTTCGGGCGTGACGATCCACGGTGAGATCGTGGTGGCGAAATTCTTGGCCAGGAATGGGCCGAGCGGCTGGTATTCCCAGGCTTGCAGATCGCGCGCCGACCAGTCGTTGAGCAGGCAATAGCCGCCAATATGCTGCGCAGCATTCGCGATCGGAATCGGTTGACCCATCGCATTGCCGGGGCCGATCCACACGCCCAGCTCCAGCTCGAAATCGAGCCGCTGCGACGGGCCGAAGGCGGGCGTCTCGGCGTCCGCCGCCTTCAACTGACCGCACGGGCGCACAATGTCCGCGCCGGACGCGACAATCGACGAGGCGCGGCCATGATAGCCGATGGGGACGTATTTATAGTTGGGAAGCAAAGGATTGTCGGGCCGGAACAGCCTGCCGACTGCGACCGCGTGATGGATGCCCGCATAGAAGTCGGTGTAATCGCCAATCCTGACGGGTACATGCAGGACGCAATCGGCCGCAGCGTGCAGATATGGCTCGGCGGCAGGGCGATGGCGATCATCGCCAAGCAGTTGGAACATCTGGCGGCGCAACGATTGCCGCAGGGCGGGCGTGGCCAGCGCCACGGCGAGGTCCGTCGGGACATGCTGCGCCAGACCGGCGGCGACCAAAGCCGTCAGTTCGATAATGACATCGCCGATCGCGACGCCCGGACGCGGCGCCTCATTTGGCGGGCTGAACAGGCCGAAAGGCAGATTCTGAATCGGAAAGTCGGCATGGCCTTCGGCGCCCGGAACCCAGCAGGCGGCGTCGGCGGCGAGTGTCGCGTCGATCACGGCAGTTTCGCTTTCTCAAAGCCCGCCCAGCAGGCGTCATAATCGACCTGTCGCCATGAGGCGTCCATCGCGGGCTGGGTTGGCTGCAACGGATGGCGCGTCTCCCACATAAAGGCCATCGTCCCCTCGATCTTGTGCGGTTTTAACTCGGCATTGACGGCGGCGTCATGCGCGGCGCGGTCGGGGCCATGCGCGCTCATCATGGTATGCAGCGAAGCGCCGCCGGGCATAAAGCCGCCCGACTTGGCGTCATAGGCGCCTTCGATCAGGCCCATGAATTCGCTCATAATGTTGCGGTGAAACCAGGGCGGGCGGAAGCTGTGTTCGGCCACCATCCAGCGCGGCGGGAAGATGACGAAGTCGCAATGGGCCACGCCCGGCGTCTCGGACGGCGAGGTCAGGACGGTGAAGATCGACGGATCGGGATGGTCGAAACTGACCGTATTGATCACATTGAAGCGGCGTAGATCGTAGCGGTATGGCGCGTAATCGCCATGCCAGGCCACGACGTCGAGCGGCGAATGCTGCAGCGTGGTCGTCCAGAAACGTCCGCAATATTTTTGCAGCAATTCGGTTGGCTCGTCGCGGTCCTCATAGGCGGCGACCGGCGTTTCAAAGTCGCGCGCATTGGCCAGCCCGTTGGCGCCGATGGGACCGAGATCGGGCAGGCGGAACGGCGCGCCGTAATTTTCAAGACAATAGCCGCGCGCCTCGCCGTCAAGCGTTACACGAAAGCGCACGCCGCGCGGAATCACCGCGATGGACAGGGGCGCGATGTCGAGCCGCCCCATCTCTGTGAAGATGTCGAGCGCCCCCTGCTGCGGGATGATCATCATCTCCGCGTCGGCGTTGAAGAAGACACGGTTCATGCTCTGATTGGCGGCATAGACATAGGCGCACACGCCGCTTTGCTGCGCCGGATCGCCATTCCCGGCCAGCGGAAACAGGCCGTCGATAAAGTCTGCAGGCTTATCAGGCGCGGGCGGCGGCGACCAGCGCAGACGGTTGGGCGTCGGCGGCGCAAAATTCGGCTGCGCGCGCTCGACGGGCGTAAACGGCGCATGGCCCGCAGAGGGACGCAGACGATAGAGCCATGAGCGCAGATTGTGCGCCCGCGGCGTAGTAAAGGCCGTACCCGACAATTGCTCGGCATAGAGGCCGAACGCAGCATGCTGCGGCGAATTCTGCCCCTGCGGCAGCGCGCCGGGAACCGCCTCGGTGGCGAAATGGTTGCCGAAACCGGTCATGTACATGACGGTCTCTCCCTTGTTATTGGCTTAAACCTTGATCACGCCGCGGCGGATCTGGTCCAGTTCGATCGATTCGAACAGCGCCTGAAAATTGCCATTGCCGAAGCCGTCATTGCCTTTGCGCTGGATAATCTCGAAGAAGATCGGCCCGAAGGTGTTTTCGGTGAAAATCTGCAACAAAATGCCGTCTTTTTCCACATCCCCGTCGATAAGGATGCGGTTTTTGCGCATCCGCTCCAGATCCTCGCCGTGGCCCGGCACGCGCTTATCGACCAGATCGTGATATGTGTCGATCGTATCCTGCAAAGCCACGCCGCGCGCCCGCAAGGCTTCGACCGTGGCGTAGATGTCGTCCGTGGTCAGGGCGATGTGCTGGATGCCTTCGCCATTATAGGCCTTGAGGAATTCCTCGATCTGGCTGTGCTCGTCCTGCGATTCGTTGAGCGGGATGCGGATCGCTTCGTCCGGCGCGATCATGGCCTGCGAGAGCAGGCCGGTCGCCTGCCCCTTGATATCGAAATATTTCTGCTCCTCAAAGCCGAAGACGCGACTGTAAAAATCCGACCAGCGGCGCATTTGCCCGCGCTGCACATTGTGCGTCAGGTGGTCGATCAGCTTGAAGCCGACGCCCTTATCCTGCGCGCCCGGCAGACGCGGCCAGGCATCGAACAGATGATCCTCGACCAGATAGAGAAGCGAGCCGCCAATGCCTTGCAGGGCGTGTGCAAACAGGCCGCCCTCAACCGCCATGCCGCCGCGCTTCACCGCTTCGTCCAGCGCCTTCGCCGCATCCGCGACGATAAAGCCCATGCTGTTGGCTGACGGACCATGCTGCGCAGCAAAGTCGCGCGCCTGTTGTGTCGCCGCGTGGTTGATCAGGAAGCAGGCCTCGCCCTGACGATAGAGGACGACGTCGTGATTCGGATGATGCGCGACCGCGCTGAAGCCCAGCTTTTCCAGTTCCCTGGCCATACCCGGCGTATCGGGGCCAGTGAATTCGACAAAAGCGAAACCGTTGAGACCTATAGGATTAAGCTCCGATATGGCGTCCGTCATGGCGATGTCTCCGGTACAATGTATCTATTGAAACTATATCGGGATAATTGCATTAGCAACTGTTTTTGCGCCTTCAGAAGTCAAGACTGCGTGAGGCGGCGCCTTGTTTTCATGGACAAAAAGTTGCTGCGCTGATTTTTTGCGC
>DATMTF010000211.1:0-2282 GCA_035565015.1 Asticcacaulis sp.
CATTGCAGCGTCGATATTGGATCTCGCTCGCGGCCACTTTGATAGGGTCCAAATCCTTAAGCTCAGAAGCGACTTCGCATCGTTTAAATTTGCAGCTGAGAGGATAGTCAGTATGCTCATGGCTCACATTATGTCCGAGAATCCTCGTTCGGGTGGATAGCTGAGGTAAGGCAGTTGTCATTTCCTCGTTGAAACAAGTATGTTTGGACCTATCTCGACGACAGATTTAGCCCCGGTCAGCACCATGGCGGTCTTCATATCCTTTTCCAACAGGGCCAGCAGATTGCGCACCCCCGCTTCGCCCGCCGCGGCCAGGGCATAGACAAAGGCGCGCCCGATCAGCACGCCGTCCGCCCCCAGCGCCAGCATGCGCATGACGTCAAGACCTGTGCGCACGCCGCCGTCGGCGAAGATCGTCATATCGCCCTTCACGGCGTCCGCGATCATCGGCAAGGCGCGCGCCGACGACATGGCCCCGTCCAGTTGCCGCCCGCCGTGATTGGAGACCACAAGCCCGTCCGCGCCAAACGCTTTCGCGTCCTTTGCATCCTGCGGATCGAGAATGCCCTTGATCACCATCGGCCCGTCCCAGGCGTCGCGGATCCATTGCAGATCGGACCACGAAATGCCTGGATCGAAATTCGCGCCCAGCCAGCCGATATAGTCCTCAAGGCCGGTCGCCGCGCCGCGATAGGCCGAGATATTGCCAAGATCGTGCGGACGCCCCATCAGGCCGACGTCCCACGCCCACTCAGGATGGGTCATGGCCTGCCAGATACGGCGCAAGCCCGCATTAGGCCCGCTCATGCCCGAATGCGCATCGCGATAACGCGAACCCGGCACCGGCATATCGACGGTGAAAACAAGCGTCGCCGCGCCCAGAGCCTTAGCCCTTTGCAGCACATCGGCCATGAAGCCGCGATCCTTCAGCACGTAAAGCTGAAACCAGATCGGTTTCGGCGACTGATCGGCCACTTCTTTGAGCGAACAGACGCTCACGGTCGACTGAATGAACGGGATGTCGCGCGAAGCCGCCGCCCTGGCCGCCTGCACCTCGCCGCGTCGGGCGTACATGCCGGTCAGACCGACCGGCGCCAGACAGATCGGCAGGTCGTGCTTCACGCCGAAAAACGAAGTTGAGAGATCGAGCTGCTCCGAACCTTTCAGCACCCGCTGCTTCAGCATGACGCTATTCAGATCCGCCCTGTTGGCGTCCAGCGTCGTCTCCGCGCCGGAGCCGCCGTCAAGATAATGGAACAAAAACGGAGGCAGCTTGGCCTTGGCGGCCTCACGATAATCGGTCGGAGCCGAAATAATCATTGGAAATTGACCAGGGCGCCGCCATCGGCCAGCACCGCCGCGCCGGTGACGTAACCGGCCAGATCCGAGGCTAAGAACACCACCACCTTGGCGATGTCTTCCGGGCGTCCCAGACGACCAAGGGGAATGCGGCCTTCCATATATTCGCGCTTTTTCGGATCGGCCAGGTCGTCCTTGTTGATATCGGTGGCGACCGTGCCGGGCAGCACCGAATTGCAGCGTATGCCATGCCTGCCGAGCGCTACTGCGGTCGATTGCATTAAAGAATGCACGCCCGCCTTGGTTGGGGTGTAGTGGGTCTGCATCTCGCCCCCAACCAGGGCCGAGATCGACGAGATCGCCACCAGCGATCCGCCGTTTCCTTGTCTGACCATCTGATTGGCCGCCGCCTGACACATGTAGTAGGCGCCGAACAGATTGACCTCCATGGTGCGGCGGAGCGTCGCGCGCGGCATGTCGAGGAAGCTGTGGAACGGACAGATGCCGGCGTTCGACACCAACACATCGACCCCGCCCAATCCTGACACCGCCGCCTCGATAAAGGCGGGCGCGCTTTCCGGATCGGCGACGTCTGCGTCGAACACCACAATCTCGCGGCCCAGCGTCTCGATCTCCTTGACGAGGGTAGCCGTCGCCTCTGGATCCTTGAACACATTGACCGCGATGTCCGCGCCATGACGCGCGCATTCAATCGCCGTTGCGCGACCGATGCCGCGCGACGCGCCAGTTATTAAAATTCTATGACCTTCCAAAAGCATCTGCACAGCACCTTCCTTTCAAACTAGCCGTTCCAACCGTATTCCTCAGAAATTGTCGCTGCCGTTTTCATCACCTGGTCAGTCAAGTCATCAAGTCTGTCATCATCCATGTACTGTGCTGCCGAAGAAACGCTGATTGATCCTATTATCGTTCCGCCCGCCTCCCGTATTGGCGCCGCAACACATCTGATACGGTCTTCATTT
>DATMTF010000212.1:0-3152 GCA_035565015.1 Asticcacaulis sp.
GTCGAGCCCGACCTATTACAAATATAACCGCATCCTGAAGAACACCGCCTTCGCCTACGCCAAGCTGGAAGGCGATCTGGGCGGCGGCTGGACGCTGGATGACACGGTCTATACCTACTATTACTCCAACAAGACCCTGTCGGCGCTGGATACGACCGGTCACACCGCGCCGGGCGTCTATCGCTATCCGGCGGGAGTCGATCCCTACACGACGACCACCAATCCGGTGAACGACAAGACCACGCTCAGCGGCTACGACAAGTTCAACTATTACGACGTCAACGGCGACATCTTACGCGTCAATAAGCAATTCAGCTTCGGCACGCTGAAGATGGGCGGCCTGGCGGAAACCTCGGATACCTTCCGTCACCGCTACGACTACGCGATCAACCAGAACGATCCTTACGACACCAGCACGCCGGACTACCGCGAAAAGAACTGCGTGACCGAAGAAACCGCCGCCCTGGCCAAGCCGACCCGCTGCGCCGTCAACGATCGTTCGGTGCAGTATCAGGAGCGTTCATGGTGGACGCAGTACCAGCTCTTTGCCGACTTCATCTGGACGCCCACCGACGCTCTGACCGTCACGCCGGGCGTCAAGTCCCTCCAGTTCACGCGTAACCTGGCCGGCAAGATCAAGGCCAAGCCGAACCTGGCCCTGATCACGACGCCGGAATCGGAGACCTTCCGCAAGACCCTGCCCTTCCTGACGGTAAACTACAAGCTGCAGAAGAACTGGTCGCTGTACGGCCAGTACGCGCAAGGCTTCCTGGTGCCGCCGCTGAAGGATCTCTACGTCAACGACCTCAAGAGCAATGTCGTCGCGCCGGAACAGACCACCAACTACCAGTTCGGCACGGTCTATAATGGCGGTCATGTCTCGGTTGACGCCGACGTCTATCAGATCGACTTCAAGAACAAGTTCGCCTGCACCAACACCTACTGTTACAATCAGGGCGCGGTCACATACAAGGGCGTCGAAGGCCAGGTCGCCTACGCCTTTGATTACGGCCTGACCCTGTTCGCCAACGCCTCGATGAACTCGGCCAAGGATAACGACACCCACCTGACCATCGCTCAGGCGCCGAAATCGACCCTCGGCTTCGGCGGCGTCTTCCGCTCCGGTCCGGTCAAGGCCGCCCTGACCTTCAAGCAGGTCGGCGAACAATGGGCGGACGATGGCGAACCGGCGGATTATAAGATCAAGGCCTATGACAATATCAACCTCGCCGTGTCCTACGACTTCGCCGAACGTTATACGGTCAAGCTGCAGGTCGATAACCTGCTCGACAGCCGCAACATCACCAAGATCGACATCAATGACGGCCCTGTCGACGATCAGTACCACTTCCAGGCCCCGACCAACGCCATGCTGACCCTGTCGGCCAAGTTCTAAGCCTTTTCATATCCCAGTGACTGGCGGAACGGATGGACAGCCGTTCCGCCCCTTTCCGTTTTGTGAGGCCGTCATGAAGCTGCTGAAATTCCTGCTGAGCCTGGTCATGACCAGCCTTGTCGCGTCGGCGGCTCACGCTGATGACGTCGCCTTTGTGGTGCTGGGCGCGGGTAAAACCGCAGAGGCGCGCCTGATCACCCATGCCGATCACTGTCCGGACATCACGATCGACGGTCGCACCCGCCAGATGCAGGCGCGCGCCATGCCCGCCACCGAGCCTTTGCGGCCGACGCAATCCAAACCTGAGCTTTCCAAACCCTCTGTCTTCAATGTCCTGACCTGCGAGGCGCCGCTACCGGCCGGAACGCGCTCGGCCTCTATCGGTCGCCAGCGCCTGCCCGTGCGTAAAGCCCGCCTCGACCGCCTCGTGGTGATCGGCGACACCGGCTGCCGCCTGAAAGCCGCCGACGACGCCTGGCAGGCCTGCAACGACCCGAAAGCCTATCCGTTTGCTCAGGTTGCCCGCGCCATCGCCGCCTGGCGCCCCGACGCCGTCATCCATGTCGGCGATTATAATTACCGCGAAAACCCCTGCCCCGCGGACCAGCAAGGCTGCACCGGATCGCCGTGGGGCTATGGCTGGGATACCTGGAACGCCGACTTCTTCGCGCCGGGCGCGCCTATGCTGAAGGCCGCGCCGCTCATTCTGGCGCGTGGCAATCACGAAAACTGCACGCGCGCCGGCCAGGGCTGGTGGCGCTTCCTCGATCCGCGTCCGCTGGAGTTGCATCGCGACTGCAACGATCCGGCCTATGACGCGACCGGCGATTACAGCCCGCCCTACGCCGTCGATTTCGGCGGCGGCGCGCAGATCGCGGTCATGGATTTATCGCATGCCGGCGGCGCGCCGATCGCCAGCGACGATCCGCGCTTTGCCGACTACACAGACACCTATGACCGGGTGGACGCGATGGCCCGACGCGCGCGTTTCACCTTCGCCGTCGATCACTATCCTTTTCTGGCGGTCTCGGCGGATGAGCAGACGCACGCCATCGTCGCAGGCAACAGAGCCCTGGCCTCGACCTTCGGCGCGCGCAATCCGCGCCTGGCGCCCGAAGGCGTCGATGTTCTGCTGGCCGGACATGTGCATCTGTGGGAGCAGGTCAGCTTCGCCAAGGATTTTCCATCCCAGTTTGTCGCCGGCTTTTCCGGCACGCAGGAGGACATCGTGCCGCTGCCTGCGAAGGTTCCCGCCGGTCTGGAGCCCGTTCCGGGCGCCGCCATCGCGCACTTCAGTTCCTGGATCGACGGCTTCGGTTTCATGACGCTGGAGCGCATCCGTTCCGACCGCTGGCGCGCCGAGGTGCATGATGGACAGGGACGCGTGGTGAATGTGTGCCATATCGTCGACCGGACATCGACATGCGACAAAGCTGTCGTGAAGCGCCAAGATAGGTAAGTCCAGACCTCACCAACCGGTTTTACTCTCGGTCGACCAAATCAGGACACAGGCGGCTTCAAACAAACGCCCCCATAGCAAAGCCCCCCGTAACCGGGACACCTTAACACTGTTACTGGCCGTCTTAGCAGAAATAACGCCAAGCCCCAACTGCAACAGGTCATGGTACTAGGCTGGCGTTAGGCCTAAAATGCAACTGATTTTATTGTATTTTGGTTGCGGGGGCCAGATTTGAACTGACGACCTTCAGGTTTTTAGCCTTTTTAGAAAATTGGCAAAGCCTGATCATTTCTGCCT
>DATMTF010000213.1:0-2367 GCA_035565015.1 Asticcacaulis sp.
GATATTGGCGCCCGCCCCGACCGATCCGTCGCCCAGATAGCTCAGATGATTGGCCTTGGCGCCTTCGCCGACCGTGACGTTCTTGACTTCGACGAAGTTGCCGATATGGGCGTCGCGACCGATGTCGGCGCCAGGTCGCAGACGCGCATAGGGGCCGATCAACGCCCCCTCGCCGACATGCGCGCCTTCCAGATGCGAAAACGCCCGGATCACCGCGCCCGTTTCAATCGTAACGCCTGCGCCGAACACCACGTTCGGTTCGATGATAACGCCTGAAGACACCTGCGTATCCCACGAAAAGAACACGGTTTCCGGCGCTGGCATATGTACGCCTGCGTCCATGAAGCGACGGCGCGCGCCGTCCTGCCAGACGCGCTCCGCTGCGGCCAGTTCGGCCTGCGAATTGGCGCCCAACACGTCGTCCTCGCTGGCGAAGCAGACACGTGGCGTCAGCCCGCGATGACGCGCCAGCCCCACCACGTCAGTCAGATAGTATTCGCCCTTGGAATTGTCGTTCTTCACCTCGGCCAGCAAAGAGAACAGCACAGCGCGGTCGCAGGCCAGTATGCCGGAATTGCAGGCCGTGATGCTCAACTGCTCCGGCGTGCATTCGCGCGCCTCGACAATCGCTTCCAACTGGTCGCCGTCCAGCACCAGACGACCATAGGCGCCCGGATCGGCGGCTTCAAAGCCCAGCACGGCCAGATCGGCGCGGCGGCCCAGCTCGAACACCTTGCCCAGCACCCCGGCGCCGACCAGCGGCGTGTCGGCGTAGGAAACGATCACCGCGCCGTCGAAACCTGCCAGCGCGTCCCTGGCCGCATTGACCGCGTGACCGGTGCCCAGCGGTGGATCCTGCGTGACGACATTGCCGGCGCCGACGCGCTTTTCGGCGGCGCTGCGGACTTCGGGGCTGTGGTTTCCCACCACCACGATCACCCGGTCGCAGCCCGCGCCCTGCGCCGCGTCTATGGCGCGATCCAACATCGAGCGCCCGCCGACCCTGTGCAGCACTTTCGGCAGCGGCGATTGCATCCGCGTGCCCTGACCGGCGGCCAGAATGACGGCGGCGCGGCTTTGCGGGGAGTTTTCGGTCATAGGGCGACTCTTTTCGGCGTCTGTAGCTTGCGTCGTCTGGCGATTTAGCCCAATTGATCGGCGAATTCGACGGAAATATGGAGCGGGCGGCAAAAATGGACTTGAGCGGCTACATCATCGCCTTCGATCTGGACGGCACACTGGTGGACAGCGCGCCGGACATTATCGGCGCGCTCAACAAGGTGCTGCACGAACAGGGGGTGCAGCCCTATCATCTCGACGATGCGCGCCCGCTGATCGGGCGCGGCGCGATGGAGCTGTTGCGCCGCGCCTTCGCCCTGGCCGGTGCGCCTCTGGCGCCGGCGCAGGAAAAGCCGCTGCTGGACCTGATGCTTAAACATTATGAGCGCAATATCAACGATCTGACCCGCCCCTATCCGGGCATGGAGGCCGCGCTCGATGCGCTGGCGGCGGCGGGCGCGCGCTTCTGCGTCTGCACCAACAAGCATAACTATCTGGCCGTAGAACTCCTGAGCCGTATGGGCCTGTCGGGCCGTTTCGGCGCCATCAGAGGCGCCGACGTCGTGCCGAACAAGAAGCCCTCGCCCGACCATCTGATCGCGGCGGTCAGCGCCATGGAGGGCGACATGAAGCGCGTGATCATGGTCGGCGATTCCGAAACCGATCACCTGACCGCGCGCAATGCGCATGTGCCGTCCGTGCTGTTCACCCACGGCTACAGCGAACGTCCGCTCAGCGAACTCTATCCCGACGCCCTGCTCGACGGCTTCGATCAGTTGCCGGAGGCCGTCACAAAGCTGACCTGATCCACAGTTTTGCGAAAAACCGGCTTGCCAGAGCGCCAGCCCCGCGCTAATAGCACGCCCCTCGCACCGGTTCAGGACGTGTAGCTCAGCGGGAGAGCATTCGCTTCACACGCGAAGGGTCACAGGTTCAATCCCTGTCACGTCCACCATCCCTCCCAAAAATCATCGCAAAATGATCTCAACCCGTTGTTTATTAACGGTTCTGATCATCCGACCTTATCGGCTCAACACGCTATCCCAATGCTTGTGCGGGTGAACTGTTCCGATTTTATGATAGAGGAAGTGAGAATCCTTTAATAGAATAAAGGACTAACAGCCTTTCGGCTGTACCGATTCTTTGTACTGATTCTGTGTTCCAATCATGCGAATCCACCCTACCTGAAAAGATGGGAAGAACGATCAGAACACTGACGATTTTAAATGCTTGCGAGAACGCTCCGGAAAGCTTTTTGGAAAGCCATCCGGTAAGGCTTCAAAAACCAGAAGCTCGTTCCAAATCGTT
>DATMTF010000214.1:0-16391 GCA_035565015.1 Asticcacaulis sp.
GAAAAACGCTGACGCCTGACCCTAAGCCCGTCGTCGCCGACCCGCATTGATCCGGATCAGAAATGCCGCTTCCGGCGCGGCTGATCAGGCATGGCTTTCACTTTGGCGTCGCGAGATGCTCCACACCGAAAGCGCGATGACGGTCAGGCCGCACAGGCTTGCGTTCCACGCCATCGCCGGTTGATCGCCAAAGCCCAATATCCAAGGTGAAACCAGCAGCCAGACGCCGGTCAGCATTTCAACCCATTCCTCCCAGACCGCCTTGCCGATCAGGGCGAGGACGCCAAGGAGAGCGACCACGACGCCGGACGCCAGCATGTTCCACAGAACGACGCCCACGGGGAAGAGATCGGCGCGTGCGATGGCCAGCGCCCATGGCGACAGGAACAACCAGATTCCGATCGCCGTCATCGTCCAGTCCTGCCAAAGTTGCTTTTTCATAACGACCTCCTTGTCGCGCAGACGATCAATTTGGGCGATCAATGAGCGGCGTGCGACGCAAAGCGCGTCTTGGCCAGTTCGCGCAGGATTTTGGGGCTGCGTTCACTATCGGCGACGGCGCGCAGGATTTCGGCCATGGTGACAATGCCGACGACCTTCTTACGGCTGGTGACGATAAGCCGTCCGACGCCGTGCGCCTGCATTTGCGAGGCGGCGTCGTCGAGGTCGTCATTCTCGTCTATCGTGTAAAGCCCTTTGCTCATCACCTCGGAGACCCTGGTTTTGGCTGGATCGCGACCTTCGGCGACGACGCGCACCGTGATGTCGCGGTCGGTGATCATGCCGATGGCTTCGCCCTCGCCCCCAACCGGCAGGCAGCCGCACTCAACCGACTGCATCTTGCCCGCAGCGTCCGCCACCAAGGCGTCCGGCGCGATCAAAGTCGGGTGCGCGGTCATGATCTCTTTGATTTTTGCAGGTTTCATGACTGTCTCCTTTCACGGTTCAGGCGACGACCAGACGGTCGTTCACCGTTGTGACCCCTTGCGCTGACCACGCCGCCTGCTCGGCGGCGTAGCGCTCGCTCCAGGCGTGGACGCGCCCTTCCAGCGACACCTGACCGCCAGCGACCTGGACCCGGATGTTTTCGGCCTCAAGCGCGGCGTTGCGTTTCAGCGCGTCTTCGATGCGGGTCTTGATGTCTGCGGCGCTGACGCTGGGCCGGACCGTGATCTGGTTGGTGAGGCCGGCGACGCCGGACAGTTTGCGCACGGCGTTCTCGGCGTTGACGCGCTGAAACTGCCAGTTGACCTGGCCGCTCAGCGTGACCCAGCCGTCCTGCACCTTGACCTTGATGGTGTCCGGCACAGTGGTGTCCCAGTCAATGATCTGGATGGCGCGGCGGGCCAGATCGTCGTCGCCGGTCTTCTTGTCGCTGGGAAAGACGACGTGAATTTCCTGGGCCACGCCGCGCACGCCCTTGATGCGCAGCGTCGCCTGTTCCGCAGCGATCTTTTCAGCATAGGACGCTACGCGTCCGCTTAAGGTCGCGACGC
Organism: Asticcacaulis sp.; assembly: GCA_035565015.1. Lineage (GTDB taxonomy): Bacteria > Pseudomonadota > Alphaproteobacteria > Caulobacterales > Caulobacteraceae > Asticcacaulis. Next base: position 1,497 of record DATMTF010000214.1, read on the forward strand.
CGTCCCTGACGCTGACGCCGATGGCGGCGGCGTCCAGGCGGGGGTCGAACTCCAATTCGTCCAGAATCTTCTGGCGCAGATCGATATCGTTTGTCATCTTAACCTCCTTGTTCAGTCCGCCATGGCGCGGAGAAGACGTTGCGGCGACTCCGCCGACCGCGTCAGCATGGGTTGCACAGCGCTGACATAGGCTGAGAACAGGTCGCCATAAAACCGGAAGGACGCCTCAACGAAGGTCTTGAACGGATCGAAGCCTTTCTTTTGCAGGGCGATCAATTCTTCCGGCGTCTTGCAGGCGGCGCCTTCGCGCGCCAGCTCGTTCCACGAGTTCATCACGCCGTTAAACGAGTCGAGATAGGATTTGCTGATTTCGCTGACCGAACGCGACGCCTGATTGGCCGATTCCATCGCGGCGTTCAGATTGTCCGACAGGCAGCTCATCGCCTCGCCGGTAATGTGGTTGACGCTCTCATTGGCGCCGCTCAACAGGTGCGTGGTGTCGCTGAGCGCATCCTGAAGTTTCGCCTTGTTTTCAGCGATAAGCGCGGCGCCCGCGCGGGCCGACTTGGGGGTGTCGTTATCCATCGTATGAACTCCTTGGCCGATTGACGATGTGGGGTATGGAGAGAGTTTAAGCATCCGTCCGGCTTCCGGCATTGACGCAACGCAAAAATCAGCGCTGAAGAACGTAGCGACCCGGCGCGATCATCTGCTTGCCCCCGACGCGGCGCAGCCACAAGCCCCAGGCCCGCCACCACGAGCCGTCATGCAGGCTGGCCTGAGGCGTTGGCCTGAGGCGCTGGCCTGAGCCGGCTGTCGAGCCAGCAGTGACGGTTGGGGTGGCGCGGTTCGCTGACTATGCCGGCATTATGGCCGCATTGGTCAGGACGAAGGTGATATTGCCCAGTCGCGCGGACGGCGCGCAAACAGCGTCCCGCCCGCCGCCAGCGCTTTTTTCGCCTGCTGTTTCATAAGGCGTTTGGCCAGGGCGGCGACCCGTGCGTGCGCGCCGCCGTCGGGTTCGGCGCGCAGATGCTTGGCCAGGCGCGACAGATCGTGCAGGCGGCCCAGACGATGTCCTAACGCCGTCAGATCCGGTTCATAAGTCGCCGCCGCCGTCTCGTCCGGCGTGGCGGCAAGCTGATAGAGGAGCGTCTTGCAGGCCTTGCGCCAGGCGTGCAGGTTACGACCAGAAGGCTGGGCGAGCGCCGTGCGATAGGCGCGCCGGCTGCGGCGATAAGCGCGGCGCAGCCCTCTGGCCACCTCGTGCCGGTTCAGGCGCAGATCCTGCAGGGGCATGTGGGCGCGCTGCGCGTTCAGATCGTTGCGCAACCGCGCCAGCCGCTGCTGGCGCCCTTCGTCGCCGTCCTGCGCCATGGCTGCAAGCAGGCCCCTGCGCGCTTCGGCGGCGTCGTCCGGCGACAGATGCCTCCCCCGGCGCCTCGCCAGATCGTCAAGCGTCTCAAGGCGCACATCGGCCTCGCGGTCGCTGCGCAACCTGCCCGCCAGATCCCGGAAGAAGCGATCGGCGTTGCGATAGTTGCGCCGCGTCAGTTTCGGCTTCGCCAGCCGCAACAGCGCGCGGATCGTCTTGACGGCGATCCGCAGGCGATGAATGGCCTCGACCGGCGTCGCCTGCGTCGTGAACATGGCGTCGATTTCATGCTCGATCATGTCGCCGACGGCCAAATCGCGGGACAAGACGGCGGCGTGCGGGCGGCGCGCATCCTTACGGCGCGGCGCGGCGTCCGCAGCCGGGCCAGGAAGAGAAGCATCAGGGGAAGAATGAGCGCGATCTGGCATGGGAGCAGCGTGCCGAACCGTCGTCCGGGCGTCCTTGATTAGCGTCAAAACCTGTGACCACGCGCGGTATTGCGCCGGGATTGACGCTTATCAAACCGCCTGTGCCTCCCGTGATTAGAGTGAGGCCGTAGCGTCGGCTTTGTTCGGCGCAGGGTCACAGGGGATTATATCATGTCGTACGCCGCTCCCGTTACGCTTGTCGCCGCAAATGACACAGACGCGTCGCATAGTCAGGCGCGTGTCCGACCGGGGATCGGGTCGGAGATCTGGCCGGAAGTCTGGCCAAGAGTACAGCCGAGACTATGGATCGTCAGCGTGACCGCCTTTGAAGCGGCGGTCTTTTCACAGAGCCGATCCGACGCCGCTAACGACGCGGCCAATGATAGCTGCCTGTGGCGTCTCGATCCGGAAGCGGGCATGCGGCTGAATGTCGAGCCGGACTCCCGCCTTTCGGCGCAGGTCATAGAACAACATCTGGCGCGGTTGATCGCCAGCATGCTGACGGCGGCGCGCGCCGGCGACCGGTTCGATCATCTGGTGGTGCTGGCCAATCCGCCCGCCTGCGACAGCCTGCGCCGGCATCTCAATGCGACGACGCGCGCCAGCATCCTGCGCGAGCTTGCGGCGCCGGCAGGCTCAGGCGTGACGGAGATTATCGCCAGTCTGCGCCGCGCCTGCCCGGATCTATTTGGCTGAGGTCAGAAGGGCGCGCCCGGTCCGTCCAGGTCGGGCAACAGCGCTTGCAGTTTCTGCGTCAGCTCAGGCAGGCCGAGAACGGCGTAATCATGTCCTATCTCCAGCCGGATCAGGGCGTGGGTGGCGTCGCTCAGACAAGCGCGCAGATCGCCCAGCCAGGTCGGAGGCGCGATGACGATCAGGTCGTCGAACCGGTCCTTCAGACAGGCTTCGTTCAGCCGTTCCGCGACCGAGCGCGCCAGATCGGTCTTGAGGCGGCGGCGCAAGCTGGGGCGCGGCTCTGTCGCATGACGCGCTCGCCCTTTTGCGCCAAAGGTCATGGCGGTCGCCGCGCTCATCTCATAGGCCTCGATCGTCTCAGGCGTCAGATGCAGATCCGGCAGCGGCTCCAGCCGCCACTCCGCCTCGGTCTCGGGCCGGTTCGCCGAGCCGCGCACAGCGCGGCCGGCGCTCAGGCGATAGACCTGAGCGTCGGCCGCGTCGACGACCAGAACCCAGCGGCGGCGGCGCTCGTGCGGCAGGGGGAGGTGAGGCGGCGCTTCGGACGGCATGGCAGGCTCCTAAAGGTAAAAGTTCAGAACGCCGATCCGATCCAGTTCGATCGGACAAGGCGCTAACGCGCGGTATAGCCGCCATCCACCACCAGTTCTGCGCCGGTCATGAACCGGCTTTCGTCGGAGGCCAGATAGACGATCGCCCAGGCGATGTCGTCGGGCTCGCCGATATGGCCGAGCGGATGCAGGTGCGCCAGTTCGGCGCGGAACGCCGCCTCGCTCTGGCCGCTGTCGTGCGCCACCGCCTGCACCATCGGGGTCCAGATATAGCCCGGATGGATCGAATTCACCCGGATGCGGTCGGACGCGTACAGCATGGCGTCGGTCTTGCTCATCAGCCGCACGGCGCCCTTGGAGGCGTGATAGGGCGGATTGTCCGCCGCCCCGACCAGGCCGTAGATCGACGACAGGTTGATAATCGAGCCCTGACCGGCGCGCTTCATGTGCGGGATGACGTGTTTGGTGCAGAAGAAGACGCCGCGTACATTGACATTCATCACCTCGTCCCATTCGGTTGCGCTGATCTGGTCGGTCGGCTTGTTGACGCCCGCTATGCCGGCATTATTGACCAGCACGTCGATGTGGCCGAAGGCGGCGGCGATGGCGTCGATCGTGTCGCGCACCTCATCCTCGTTCGTCGTGTCCATATGCCACAGATGGCAGCGTCCCCCCGCCTTGCGAATGGCCTCGGCGACCTGCTCCTCGTCACGGCTGACGTCGGTGATCGCCACGCTGGCGCCTTCTGCGGCCAGCCTTGCTGCAGCGGCGGCGCCAATTCCCTTAGCGCCGCCCGTGACGATGGCCACCTTGCCCCTGACGCGATCCATAATGGCCTCCGCTTCTGCTTTTTTAAGCCTAGCGTCTCAGACCGACGCGCGCCTTGATCGTCGTCAACTGCCGCGCCTCGATCTGACCTGCTCGCGGGATTTCAGCGCGTCGCCAGGATGAAGCACGACTCCGTAGCTTTGAGCGAGGCCACAGATTACCCGGTTATAGAGCGTCAGCGCCTTGTCGTTCAGCGCCGTCATCGTTCCTGCGCCGTATGGCTTGCTCAGGGCGCAGATGGAGAAGGAGACCGTCGTGCGCCCCCTTTCGCCGCCGATGCGTCAGTGCGTCATGAGGACGGGCAGGTCTGCATGACGCAGCACATGGCGACTGGCGCCGCCGAAGACGGCCTCGGCCAGACGATTGTGGCTGTAGGCGCCCATGACGAGGAGGTTCGCATTGTCGTCGGCAGCGGCGCGAAGCAGGGCTGCGCCGGTCGAAGGGACGGGCTGATAGTGTCTGATGTCGGCGGTCACGCCCTGCTTGCGCAGATAGATTTGCGCTTCGCGTAAAGCGGGCGCCCGATCGGAGTTTTCCTCCACATGGATCAGGCTGACATGCTCGGCGCCGGTCAGGATGGACAGGCTGGCCTCCATGGCGCGCTGCGCCTGAGAGCCGCCGTCCCAGGCGATAGTGACGCGGCGCGGCTCGAACAGGGCGCAGACCGGGCGGCAGACGGCTGGCGGCGCGAACAGCAAGGGTTTGCGCGTCGCTAAAAGCGCGGGCAGGACGCCGGACTCCGTGGTCAGGCCGCCGCTGTCCAGACGCACGGTGATGATGATGTCGGCGCCCGCGCTGAAACGAGCGATGGCGGGCGGCGCGAAATCGTCGATAGGGGTGAACAGCGCTGATGGCGCCGAGGCCGTTTCAAACGCCTGTTCCGTGACGCATAGGGGCATGGCGTGCTGACCGATGCAGTCGGTGACATGCCGACGCGCCACTGCGATTTCGCGCTCATCGTCGCGGATCAACTGGTCGATGACAGCGCCGCCGCCGATGGCGCCCGCCACGGCCCCGGCGCCGAGCGGGTCGAGAAGGCTCATGGGCGGACGTGAAATGTGCAGGATACGCAGGTGCGCCCTTTGCCGGCGGGCCAGCCCCATGGCGATGCCCAGAGCGTTGAGTTCGGACATCTCGCCCTGAAACAGGCATAATATGCTGGCGAAACGATGCGGAAAGGTCATGGCGAAACTCCTTTCAGGCGGTCATGTCTTCGAGAACGTCGCGGCGCAGGATTTCCAGATGCCGCGTCGAAGCCAGCCGAATGACGCGCGCTGACTTAAGGCGGGTCAGGACGCGCGACACGGTCTCGATGGTCAGGCCGAGATAATCGCCGATATCGGCGCGGGACATGGGCAGGTCGATTTCATGCAAGGCCTCGCCATCGCGGTCGGCGCCCATTTCCAGCAGGAAGGCGGCGACGCGGCCCATGGCGTCGTTGCGGCCAACGGTCAGAAGATGGTCGTGCGCATGCTCCAGCGAATTCAGCGCCAGATTGAGCAGTTCGCGCGACGTTTCGACCTCGCTGCCCGGGCGCAGGACGCGCAGGCCGACAGGATTGACCGCGTCGGCGAAAAAATGTCGTTCCGCCCCGGCCTCAAAGCCGAAAATCTCGCCTGCCCTGTGAAAGGCGCAGATCTGACGGCGCCCGTCGGCCAACAAGCGATAGACGCGCACGACGCCATAAACAAGACGATAGAGCGCGCCTAAGCGGTCGCCTTCGGCATAGATTTCAGCCCCGGCGTTATAGATCATTACCGGTCCGGCAGTGGCGTCATCGTCGCCGACTCTCGCCGGATAAGGCGCTGTGGAGGGCGGCGTTGCGGGCGAGATAGCGAGGCTGAAATCGTACATGAGGGCTTCTCCCTGAAATGTGGCGATCTGACTCATGGCGCTAATTTCCTGCCTGCGGTATCCGGTCATATCCTTAGGTGTTATTACCTAGACTGGCGGCGCAGGGCGCAAGCGCTTGCCTTGTCAGCATTTTACCTGCCAACGATGCGTCAAATGGTCCCTTGCCCGGTCGATCGCGTGTCAGTTGCGGTCCCGGTCGGGATCGCCTTTTTCCGCGCTCAGGTCCACGGCCAGGGTCATGCGCACCAGTTCGGGCAGGCTGCGCGCCTGCATCTTGGCCATGATGCTGGCGCGATGGGCCTCGACGGTGCGCGGGCTGATCTCCAGATCGTAGGCAATGGTCTTGTTCGGCAATCCTGCGACAACGCCCTCCAGAATCTCACGCTCGCGCGAGGTCAATTGCCGCAAGCGATGACGAATATCCGTCGGCGCGATGCTAAGGCCGTTCTTGCTGTGCGCGTCAAATCGCGCGCACGCGGCATGAATGGCGTCGATAATCGTCGCTTCGCTGTAAGGCTTTTCGATAAAATCGCTGGCGCCGGCCTTCATGGCTGCGACCGCCATCGGCACGTCGCCATGACCGGTCAGCACGATGGACGGCGCGTCGATTCCCCGGCGGCGTAGTTCGGTCAGCAATTCCAGCCCATCCATATCGGGCATACGCAAATCGGTCAGCAGGCAAACCTCATCCGGTTTCCAGCTCTCCGCCAGGAAGGCGCGCGCATTGGCATGCGCCTTGACGGTAAACCCAGCGCTGACCAACATGAAGGCGAGCGAGGCGCGCACCGGCGCTTCATCGTCGACAATATGGATCACACGCCCGGTCATCTATGTCCCTTGCCATTGGGCTCGCCCTCGAAATCTTCTGTGAGCGGCAGGGTGAAGAAGAAGGTCGCGCCGCCGCCGGCATTGCGTTGCGCGCCGATAATGCCGTCATGCGCCTCGATGATACGCTTGGCAATGGACAGACCGATGCCCATGCCGCCAGGTTTGCCGCTGACGAAAGGGCGGAAAAGCTGCTGCGCCATGTCGTCGCTGACGCCAGGACCGGTGTCGGCGATCTCGACGCGCAACTGGCCCACGCCATCCGGGCGCACGCTCAGGCTCAGATGGCGCCGCGGGGCGTCGGCCATGGCCTCGACGGCGTTACGGATCAGATTGATCAGCACCTGCTGGATCTGCACCCGGTCGATAAACACCGAGTCGTCCTCGATCAGCCAACTCGTTCGCGTCTGGATGCGTCGCGGGCGCGCGCCCACCAGCGCCAGTTGCAGGGCCTCGTCGAACACCGGTCGCAAGTGTTCGCGAGTCATGCGCGTAGCGCCATGCGTCGCCGCTTCGCGCAGGTGGTGGATGATTTGACCCGCGCGCAGGGTCTGGCTGGTGGTTTCGCGCAAGGCTTCGCGCGCGGCCTCAGCCGGTTTTCCGGGCACGTTCGCCAGCAGGCGCAGGCTGCCCTGGACATAGTTGGAGATGACCGACAGGGGCTGATTCAGCTCATGCGCCAGGGTGGACGCCATCTCTCCCAGCTCGTTCAGCCGCGACAGCCGCGCGACTTCGTCATGCAGTTCCTGCACCTCGGTTTCGGCTTTGAGGCGGTCGGTCAGGTCATGCATGAAGCCGGTGAAATAGAGCTTGTCCCCAGCGGAAAACTCGCCGATGGACAGAAGGACCGGAAAGGTCGATCCATCCTTGCGTTGCGCGGTGACGATGCGTCCCTTGCCGATAATGCGTTTTTCGCCGGTTCGCAGATAATGCTGGATATAATCGTCGTGTTTTGAGCGGTCCGGCTCCGGCATCAACATGCTGACGTTTTTATTCAGCACCTCGGCCGCGGCATAGCCGAATTGGAACTCCGCTGCGGCGTTGATCGAAATAATGCGTCCAGTCTCGTCGATCACCGTCGCGGCGTCGGGGGCGGTCTGCAGCATGGAGCGTATCTGTTCTTCGCGCCAGTAAAGCTGATTCTGAATCAGAATAGCGCTGCGCTGCGACCTGCGCATCAGCTCTCCCAGGATAATCACCATGGCGGCGGACACCGCATAGGTGGAAACCCGGCTGAGCGATTCTTCTAGGTTTTCATGAAACGGGGCCAGCTTCAACGCCAGCGTCGCAGACAGCAGAAAGGTCAAAAACCCGGCGCGCAGTCCGCCGGTCAATGACGTCGTCAGCACGGCGAACTCGACCAGAATGAAGGATATGCGCGAGGCGACAATCGGCTCCATCCACAAAAAAGAGTTGAAGGCCAGCGGCGCTAAAATGACCGCGAGGACATAGCTTGGCCAGCCTTCGAAGCGGCCTGACATGATCGCCGTGAGTATGGGGCGCGATCGCGCCGCCCGCGCGTAAGCGATATCCATCACGGCGCCTGTCTCCGCGCTCCAGAACTGCGCGTCATTGCGTTTTTCGAAAGTCGCATCGACATAAGCGGCGTCTCATCTCCCGTGTCCAGACTAGATCCTGTTTGCGTGCGGGCAAGTTCGACCGCAATCAAATGCCGTCTTCATTTCAGCGCGAGGTGATCGGCGACCGAGGCGACCCCGCGCGTCGACCAGGCGGCGTGTTCGGCTATGCCGCGTTCATGCCAGGCGCTGACCTTGCCCTCCAAAGTCACCTGTCCGCCGGACACTTCGACCCGGATCGCGTCCGCTTCCAGAGCGGCGTAGCGTCGCAGCGCGTTTTCAATGTTGCGTTTGATGTCGTCGCTGCTGACGGGTGGGGCGATCAGGAGGTGGTTGCTGACGCCGGTGACGCCGCTCAGCCTATGGACGGCCTCGGCGGCGGCGTCTTTCTGGAACTGCCAGTCCACCTTGCCCTCCAGCGTTACCCAACCGCTCTGGACCTTGACCTGAACCTGTCCCACAGGCAGCCGCGCGTCCCAGGCGATAATGTCCAGGGCGCGCCGGGCGATTTCCGCGTCGCCGGTCTTCTTATCTTCGGGATAGACGACCTTGATGTCCTGCGCGACGGCCAGAACGCCCTTGACGCGCAAGGCGATCTTTTCCGCCGCCACCTTTTCGGCGTAACTGCCGACCGTTCCGGCCAGGGTGGCGACGCCGCGCTCCACCGCGACCGCGATCTTGGCGGCGTCGACGCCGGGGTCGAAGGCCAGTTCGTCCAGAATATCCTGACGCAGTTGCAAGTCGTTCATGATCGGTCTCCGACGCAGGGTTTGCGCCTATCGCATAACGCCTTTTCCGAAACGCGCCTTTGACAGGCGTCAAATGGGGTCAGATCACAGGCCCACGCCGTGCGCTCTCAAGGCCAGCCGCACCAGATCGGTCGTACTGTCGGCCTGCATTTTCGACATGATGCTGGCGCGGTGAATTTCCACCATGCGCGGGCTGATGTCGAGACCCTGGCCAATGGCGCGGTTAGAGTAGCCGGACAAGATATCCTTCAGAACCCGACGCTCCATCGACGTCAGATCGCGGGCGCGGGCGTCAATCTCAGACGGCGGCGGAAAACGCGAGCGACCGTCGCTGGCCTCCTGAATGGCGCGCAGAAGCGTCTCTCCGTCGAACGGCTTTTCGATAACGTCGAAGGCGCCGGCCCGAATGGCGGCGATGGCCAGCGGAATGTCGGCCTGTCCGCTGAGCACAATCGTCGCTATGACGGGCCTGCGCTGCGCAAGACGCCGCAGCAGCTCCAGTCCATTCATATGCGGCATTTTCAGATCGGTGATGAAACAAATCCTGCCGCCGCCGTCCAGATTATCCAGGAAATCGGCGGCGCTCGCATGTGTCTTGACGGACAGGCCCGACGCGGTCAGCAGAAAAGCCAGGGCGTTACGGTCCTGTTCATCGTCATCGACGACGTGAACCTGCACTCTGTCGTCCCGCGCACCCACCTTTACGCCCGATCGCCAATGGCGCGATCCAGATGTGCGATATTAGGGGCGTCTGGCCGGTCTGTCGCATGCAAATTTCCGACCCACGGATCGGCAAGGTTCATTGCTTTCATAATACCGCAACCTGAGCAGGATCGACCCTTGCCGCCCGCAGGTTCGTTCCGGGGCGCCCAAGCATATTTCATCAATCGCGTTTCAACTTACGGTGACCAGATTAAAACCAAGTTGTATGTTTTGATTTAACCATGATCAAAATCGCATTGCGGGTGCAGGCGGTTGTTACGACTTAATCGCGCAAACCGAGGACGAGCGCCTGGGTGGCGGCGCTTGAGCGCGTGCCCAGCTTGGCGTAGATGGCGCGTATGTGCGAGCGGACCGTATGCACCGACACCCGACAGGCTGTGGCGATCAACTTGGGGCACTGGGCGCGGGCCAGACCCAGCAGGACGCGCGATTCGATGGGGGTGAGGCCGAAGACCTCGGCGACCGCCGCCAGTTCGCTGTCCAGCAACGGGGCGGCAGGCTTAATCACCAGTTCGATGAGGCCCTCTGACGGCCCATCGGCATCTTGCAGCAGACGCGAACGGATCACAGCCCAATCGCCATTGGCCAGATGGGCGATCTTGCGGCGCCATCTGCGGCCATTGCCCCGCGCCCCGGCCAGCAAGTCGTTGAGATCCGATTGAGATTTCGGCGTCCCCAGCCGCACGCGTCCGCCGGTAAAGCTCAAAACGCCCTGTTCAATCAGCTCACGCGCTTTGGCGTTGCCAAACTGGACGTTCAGGTCGAAGCTGAGAACGAAACGGGCGTCCTTGTCGAATTCAAAACTATCGGACAGCCAGTGCAGAAGATCCGGCGCGCCTGATGACAGGCCGGTGGCCAGGCTGTCGAGGGCCAGATGGTCGAGAGATGGGCCTAGCGCCGCGGGACCATGATAAGCGGTCTGATGCGCCGGTTGAGAGACAGTGTAGTCGAGCATGGCGTGTGTCCTTCCTGTCGGCCCTGTCCACGCGAGCGTTGAAAACGTCCGGTTCAGGATCGCGTGCGACCGGAACGGCGCCAAATTACCAGAGCGGACAAGGGATGAATTGATACGGGTCAATCATGGGTTGGGCATGGGTTGGGCATGGGTTGGGCGAGAGGCTGGCGCCGGCGCGCGCTTCAGCGCGGGGAGACGTCGATCGTGATGATGTCGCTGTAATGGCCGGCCATCTTGCCTTCGACCGCGCCGAGCGTGACGTCGAGCGGCAGCGAAAGACCATCTATGCTGGGCGGGGGATCGAGCGCCAAAAGGTTCACCTGCGTCAGGTTAAGCGCCTTTCCGTCCAGACTTGCCGTGTAGGCGACCGGTTCGGCGGACGGCAGAGTCTCGTTGCGCATGACGCCGCCGTTGCGCGAGCTTACGACCGCCAGGACCGCGGTGTTGGCGCGCACCTGCACGAAGGCGCGCCTTTGTTCGCCGCTCGACATCTGCCCGAAGTCGAGCGTCGAAAGCGTGCCTTGCCCGAAATGACCGGAAGCGCCTGCGATATTGACCTGGGCGCGCGAGGATACGTTCAGCAGAAAGGCGCCGCGGCTGATGACGCGCGTAGCCTGACCGTCGAGGCGGGCGCTGACCGCCAGAGGCGTTGTATAGCTTCCCGGCGCAAGCACCGCGTCGCGGCTCAGGACAAGCTCCCAGTGCGCCGTGTCGGCGGGATGGTCCGGCGTCAGATGAAGCGTGATCTCCTGACCGGCGGCGAACGCGCCGACAGGGCGAATATCGAACAGAATGGCGGGGCCGCCGCCAACCGACAGATGGTCGATCGGATTGAGGTCGTCCTGTGTCAGGGAGAGGACCGGATCGCAGGCGTCCGGGCCGTCCAGCCGCGCCGTGACGTCTGCGGTCGCGCGCACGGTTGCGAAAGCGAACGGGTCATAGGCGACGGGCGAGACGCGCAGATCGGTCAAGGTTATGGCGCAGGTCTGAGCCGTTCCCGCCAGCGCAAGCGAGGCAAGCATGCTAACGGCCAGGCTGGCCAGGGCGGGAAATATCGATTTTACCCACATTGATAAGCCCTTTCTTGTCATTGGGGATGGTGAAGCGCGCGACCGGAGCTTCGTTGAAGACGATCTCGTATTCGCCCGGTCCGAGACTGTCGGCGGCGAAGCGTCCCGCCGAGTTGGTGAAGATGGTCTGCGGCGCGAACGCCTTATCGGTGAGGCTACGCAGCTCAAAGGTCTGCTGGGCCAGCGGCGCGCCATCCTGGCTGAGGTAGCCGAGCGCGAGCTTCCAGTAAGGCGAGCCGATCTGCACGCGATAGCCGGTCGCCGCGCCCGGAAAGACATGCGCAGTCGTATCGCCGAAATCGTAGGTGTCGGGCGCGCCTGTGACGTCGTAAGTATAGGTGCGTTCAAGATAGACGCCTTCGAGCGGCGTAACGGCTGGAAGGACGCCGCCCTTGCCGGCGATGCGACCGGCTTCGTCACGGACGATGACGCGGGCGCCTTTGAGACTGTCATGCACGGGAAAGGCGATGAAGCCGCGCGGAGCGGGGCGGGCGAGACTCCAGGCGCCGTCGGCGAACACCAAGGCCGAAGAGACGCGCAGGTCCGACAGACGCGTGTCGCCGCCATTGGCGTCGTCGGTATAGATGACATTGTCCTCGGCATGGGCCAGCATGCGGTTGCCGTAATAATCGACATAGCCGGAGACGCCCTGGTGATCGCTGTCCTGCGAGACCTGGATGCGCCCGCTGAGATCGCCGACCGCCTGATCAGCGTAGCGCGAAATATTCAGCGTGCGGCTATGCGGCGCGCGCGTGTCGTAAAGTGCGTTGGCCGAGGTGCGCTCGCCCAGGCGCAGGTTGAGCGCCAACATGACATAACCGCCATAGCCGCCACGCGGGCCGCGTTCGACGCCCAGGGTCAGGGCCGTGGACAGGCGTCGGTAAGTCCGAGTCGCCGAAAACTCCAGACGGCGCTCGGCCGGACTGTGGCGAAACGCCTCGGCGTGCAGGCCAAGGGCGAGGGTGCGCACGGCGCTGCGCCACTCTAAGCGGCTGTCGACACGCCAGCGCTCGTCGTTTTGCGACGGCGCAGTCTGCCAGGGCGAGGCGAAATTCGCCGACATGGTCTCAGCCGAGACGGTGGCGACAAAGGATTTTTGCAGATGTCCCTGATGCTCGTGACGAAAATCCAGCGCCGCCGCCGTACCGCTGCGGCCGCGGTATCGGCTCACGGCGGCGGTCAGCCCCAGAATGCCGGGACGCGCGCCGAGGCTGAGTTCGCCGGACGCCAGGCTATTGCCGCCGCCGAACTGTCCGCCGCCGCCAAGAGTCAGGCGGTCGCCGAAGCCGCGCCGCCAGTAGCCGGAGGCGATGACCGGGCCTGCGTACTCGCCCTGATTGAAGCTGGGCCGTTGCGCGGCGGAAAAGGCGAAATCGGTGACGCCGCTGGCCAGAAGATTGGTCGAATTGAACAAGGCAAGCGAGGCGACCTCGCGTCGGCCATAGATGTCTTCGACCACCAGCTTGACGGAGCTGCTGCCATAGGGCGCGCCGAAATCGGAGAACTGGTAACGACCGGGCGCCATGCGCATGCGTCGCGTTTCGACGCCATTGACCAGAACGATGACGGTGGAGTCTCGGTCGAGCGTCAGGGCGCTGCGCCCCGATGGGTGGATGTTTTCAAACGGGCGGATGCCGTCATAGTCGCGGCTGACGCTGACGCCCAGCGCCGCGCCGCCGCGTTGAAACCCGGTGACCGGCACGTTGAACTCGCCCGCGCTGACGCGTATGGCGCTGTTAAAGAAATCCCGGCTGAGGCTGGTTTGCGCGCGTGTCCATTTGGTCCCTGACGAAAGGTCGGACCACAGCCCGCCGAAGCGGAAGACCGTTCCGCCAAATCCGCCCGCCGTGACGACGCCGTCGATCCCGACCTTGAGCGGCTGGCGCTCCGTCTCGCCGAGTGAGCGCGTATAGACCTGATCGACGGTGGCGTTGATCGCCGCGGCCAGCCGCGCCGGTGGCCGCATGCGCGCAAAATCCGGCGCGCCGCGACCGAAGACGCTGACCTGCTCGACGCGCAGACTGTCGCGACTGGCTTCGATATGCGCCTCCAGGGTCGCCATATCGAAACTGAAGACCAGACCTGCTTGCGACAACTGTTCGACCGGAACCTCGGTCCGTCCGCCGATCTGGGTTTCCAGCGCCGACCGGACGGATGGCGACAACAGATCGCCAAGCAGCGCCATCAGACGCGGGCCATCAATAGTCGCATGTCCTTCGGTATCGACCTCAACCGTGATGTCGCCGAGGTTTTTATCGTTCAAAATCAAGGGCGCGATTAGCGATGTACGTCGCTCTTGCGGCGCCTTTGCCGACGCTTTTGGCGGCGTCTGTGAGGTTGAACCGGCTGCGCTTGACGCCTGAGAGACGGGCGGCGCGGATTGCGCCAGAGCGTGACTCCAGATCGCCGCTGCGGTCGCCGGCGCGGCATAAAGCCACTTGCGGCGACCGCGACCTGACGGGCGGAACATGATCAGCCCGCCGAAGCGAGCTGAAGCTGCGCGCCTTGACCCAGCGCGCCGTCAAGAACGATGCGCCGCTGGGCGCCGGGCGCCAGCATGGAGGTCTCGCCGAATTTCAGCTTCATGATCTCCAGATCTTCACTCTTGCCGTCGCGCAGGAGGCGCCATTTCAACGCGCTGAGATCGGCGACAGCGTCGCCGGAATTGGCGACCGTGGCGACGAATCCGACCGATTTGGCGTCCTTGCCGGCAAGCGGCGTCAGATTGCTGACGATGGCGACATCATCATGCGCCTTTACAGGTTGCACGACGGCGGTGGTGTTGAAATTCAGCATGATGGCGACGCGCGACGTGGTGCCGGGCTTCACTTCGCGTTCGACATAGTTGATGTTGAGCTGTTTGACGCGCACCACATAGATGCGGCCCTGCGTGATGGCGGGGTCGCCGATATAGCGAACCTGAAAGGATTGCGCGGCGCCCGGCTTGATGCTGGCCTGGGGCGGAAAGATCAGAAACTGATCGTCCGCAGGCGTAAAGGCGCGTTTGCCGTCAACGTCGACATCGACGCTGAACACCGCCAGTTCGGCATCGAGCTGAGTGGCGTCGGTATTGATGACGGTGAGGCGCGTCTGTGATTTAGGGCCGGTCGGCGTCAGAAAATAGGTGAGGGGCTGAACCTGATAGGCGCTGGCGGCGACGCCAAGATATAAGGATGTGGAAAAAGCGGCGAGCGCGATGGCCGCAAAGCGGCGCGTAACGGGAGTGACCATGTGAATATACTCCGCGAAGACCAGAGAGGAAAG
>DATMTF010000215.1:0-4186 GCA_035565015.1 Asticcacaulis sp.
CAACCGCCGGAAGGCTTCGAGGATCTCGAACTTACCCTTACCGCGCCGGGGTTGTGCGTCTATCGCAGCTCAGACGCTATGTGCCGAATTCCGCCCAAATCCCGCGGCGTGGTGATCGGAGATCTCTTCACCCGCGAGGACACGCCCCGCCCTATCGCTACGTTCGACGCCGCCACCGCGTTAAACATTCTATCGACCCGCGGGCGCTCTCTGCTCTCGAGCCATTGGGGCCAGTATGTCGCGATCTCGAGGTCTCCTGAAAGCGGCGACACGCACGTGCTGCGCGACCCCTCCGGCGGTCTGCCCTGCTATATTTTGCGTCACCGGGACGCGATCTATATCGGCTCCGACATCGCCTTGCTGTTCTCCGCCGCGCGCACGCGCCCCAGCGTGGACTCAACGCGCCTGTTGCGCTTCTTGTTTGCTTTCGATCTGCGCACGCCTGAAACCTGCCTTGCCGGGGTCGAAGAGCTTCTGGCCGGGTGCGCGCTCGACCTCGGCGGCGCCAGGAACGCGTCGACGCCGGTCTGGTCGCCCTGGGACCATGTTCAGGCAAGCGATGAGAGAGGTCAGAGTCCCGAACGCCTTGCCAATACGCTTGACGCATGTGTGCGCGCCTGGACGCAGGTTTATCGGCGTCCCCTTCTGACTGTATCGGGAGGGCTGGATTCCTCGATCCTGGCCGCCTGTCTCGTCGCCACGGACGCGACGGCCAGCTATCTGACCCTGGCGACCGAAGACCCGGTGGGTGATGAACGGGTCTTCGCCCGCGCCTTGGCCGATCATCTTCACCTGGATCTACGTGAAGACGGCTACGCCATGGCGGACATTGACCTTGAAACGCCCACATCAGCGCATTTACCGCGCCCGACCTTACATGCGCTCAGCGCCGCCGAATACGCCTGCCGTCGGCGGCACACTGACATGATCGGCGCGAATGCCTTGATGACCGGCATCGGTGGCGACAACGTCTTTTGTTCGATGTCATCCGCCACCCCGATTCTGGATCGCTGGCGCGTCGAAGGTCCGGGCGTCAGCGTCTGGCGGACCCTCAATGATGTATGCCATCTGACGGGGTGCAGCTATCTTCAGGCCGGGAGGATGGCGACAGCCCGCGCGCTGTCGGGCAAAACGGCTTACCGGTGGGAGGGCAATCCGCAATTTCTCAACCTCGACGCCTTACGCGCGGCGCGCTTTGACCTGAATCACCCATGGCTTGCCGCCCCCAATGGCGCTCTGCCCGGCAAGGCCGCGCATATCGCAAAGCTGGTCCGCATTCAGGCGACCATCGACGGCTTCCCACGCCGGGGCGCACCGCCGCAAATCCATCCCTTACTCTCGCAACCCGTCGTGGAGACCTGTCTCGCCGTTCCCACCTGGGCCTGGATCGCTGGCGGCCAGAACCGGTCTGTCGCGCGTCAAGCCTTCGCCGACCGCTTACCGGAGCTTATCCTCAACCGGCGCACCAAGGGCGGCCCGGACAGCTTTGCTTTTGACATTGTCGACACCCATCGCGCGCGCCTTCGGGAGCGCTTGCTCGATGGCGAACTTGCGCGGCGCGGCCTGCTTGACTTGGACGCGCTTGACGCGGCTTTGCATCCTGATCGTACGGTGCGGGCCCTGGACTATATGCGCTTGTCTGCGCTCATCGAGGCCGAGACCTGGACACGGCGCATGTCCGATGGATGGGTGACGGCCCCGCCAGAGGGGATGCGTACGGGGCCGTCATGAGCGCCAGCCTTACGGCCCCGGAGTGGCGCTCATATGGGACAGGTTCGCGCGCATCGCGCGCCAGCCTTTATACTGTTCGGCATTGGCGGGGTTGGGATCCTCCTCGCCTTTCAGCCAAAAGCGAAACCAATCGAGATTGCGCTGATAGATCGCCCGCCGATGCGCTGGTTGCCATTTGACGTGGTACTCATTGGGAAAAACGTACATGTCGACAGGCTTTCCGGCGCTTTTGAGCGCTGAATAGGCGCTCAGCGCGCCCAGATATTCCCGGTCGGGCACCTGCATCAGGAGCGGCGTGTCGATGTGGGATGCGTTCTGTGTAACCGAAATCGGCGCCCAAAACGCGTCTTGCTCTGTTCCGAAGCGGGGATAGCCCATGCTTTCGAACCAGCGCGCCGCGACAGGCCCGAGCAGCGGTCCCATGGTCCAGGTATCTTCGCAACAGGAACTTAAGGCTGCGGCGGCGACCGGCGCGCCATGCATCAGAGCAAATTGCACGTTCGTGGCGCCGTCGCTGAGGCCCGTAAGCCCGACATGCTGGGGATCTGCGACGCCTAACGAGACCGCTTTGGCGATGCCGGTTTCCATAGCGGACAACACCGACCATCGATCCGCCCAACCGTCGATGTCGCGCTGATTGACTTCGTCAAATGAGGTCACGCCGGCGACGAAACCGACATCGGGAGGACGTTGAAAACTCAAAACGGCGAACCCGTGCGCGGCGAAGAGCCAGATCGGGTAATCGTCACCTGTGCCGCCGCGAAGAAAGCCGCGTGTCACATATTGCACGACGATCAACGGCAACCTGCGCCCCGGCTCATAGCCCGGCGGCGTGACAAGATCGCCAAAGGTCGCAATGCCGCGATTATTGACCCAGTGCAAGCGCGTGACCTGCCCCAAATCCAAGTTGCGGAATTCCGGATTGAGATCGAAAAGCGGGGTCATGTGGCCGGTGACCGGGTCAAGCGACACCAGTCGCCGCGGCTGCTTTGACGCTTCGTGGCCGCAGATCAGCCGTCGACGATCCGCTTGACATCCGAGCAGAACGTCCTCTGTCGTCAAAACCAGAACAGGGTCAGGCGCACCCTGTCGCCAATAGAGGACGCGTGTCTGGCTGTCGCCAAAATTCCGGGCGAGGATCACCAGGCTTTGATCATCGAGCCAAATCAAATCCTGACCGCCCGAGCACATGGCGCGCCGACACGCGGCCGTCACGCCATCCGGCCAACGCACGTGGATATAGCTGGGGCCAGCCAGAACGCCCGGCTTGTCCGCCACGATGGCGGCCTCAGTGCCCCCTTCGCCGACCACGCGCAAGGCGGCGCCAGGAAGTTCCGCCTGAGCCCCCGGGGCGTCTGGTGCGACAGACTGCGGCTGCACAGACGTTAGCGCGCCGCTCGCCACATCGAGGCGATAGGTTACGATCGGCGCAGGGGCCCGCACCTGTGGCGTTGCACTGGCCTCCGGTTCAAACCGGTCGTCGAACCGATAACCCTTCAGGCCTTCTGCAGCGATCGCCGTGCGCGCGTCAGCCAGGGCGGGACGCTCGCTCAGCAGGAGGCTGCGTCCGTCACGCGACCAGACGACGCTCTCAACATCGACCTGGCCATGGGTGAGCGGCTCGCTGAACCCGCCATCCGCGCGAGCGCGCCAGACCTGGGTGACGCCGTGATCGCGGCGCAGGAAGGCGAGCCAGCGGCCATCGGGCGACCAAACCGGCGTATCGTCGGCGGCGATACCGGGTGAGGTGTGCGCGACAAACCCTGCGACATCGAAGTGCACCAGTCTGAACGCGCCGCCCTGGTCGGCGATAACGGGCTTGCCCTCGCCCGACAGAGAGATCACTTCGACCGCCAGACAGTAGCGGTTGCTGTCTGGATCCGCCTGACGGATTTGCAGCGCCAGGCGGCTATGGTCGGGCGACAGGCTGAACAGCTTTTCGCGCGGATCGCCGACGCTGTGCGGTCCAAAATCGCGCAAGCGCAGAAGATCGTCTGCGGTGATCTGGCGCCCCACGGTCGTCGCATCACCGGAAGGCGGGATCAAATGATCGCAGGTCGCTGCGTTCGCCGCGCTCCCGCCTGCAGCGGCGAACGCTGCGGCGAGAGCGAGCGACGTCAAGCCGGGGACGGCTTTCGATGAGCGCATCGCCGTTACCAAACCTGAGTCAGGGCGACGCTGACGAAGCGGCCGATCGCCGACGCATTTGTGCTGTCGAAATAAATGCCGCCAATCGCCAGGTTGGCGCTTTCGGCGTATGGCGGACGTTTATCGAACAGATTGCTAACCGCCAGGCTCAGACGCGGGCCTTGCGCCGCCTCCCCGCTCCTCAACCGATACGACAGGTTCAGATCAAGCGTGCCCCAGCTGGCGATTTTCGTCTGCGGTGAGACGCCCGTATCGGTTTCGGAGCCGACATAGTTGTAGATGGCGGAGAGGTCGAGACCTTGATGCC
>DATMTF010000216.1:0-5820 GCA_035565015.1 Asticcacaulis sp.
GTCACCGGTTCGACCAGCGGCATTGGCCTTGGCGTCGCCAAGGCGATGGCCGCGCAAGGCGCCCATATCATGATCAACGGCTTCGGCGACGCCGAGGCCATCGAGACCGAACGCGCAGGTCTTGAAAAGGATTACGGAATCAAGGCGCGCTACAGCGGCGCCGACCTGACCAAACCCGCCGAGATCGAAACCATGATCAAGGCGTGCGAGGAACTGGGCGGCGTCGATGTCCTTGTCAACAATGCCGGCATCCAGCATGTCGCGCCGGTCGAGGACTTTCCGCCGGAAAAATGGGACGCGATCATCGGTCTCAACCTGACCGCCAGCTTCCATACGGTGCGGCTGAGCTTTGCGGCGATGAAGGCGAAAAAGTGGGGCCGGATCATCAATATCGCCTCGGCGCACGCCCTGGTCGCCTCGCCGTTCAAGTCGGCCTATGTCTCGGCCAAGCACGGCCTTTTAGGCTTCACCCGCACCATCGCGCTGGAAGGCGCCGAATTTGGCGTCACCTGCAACGCCATCTGCCCCGGCTATGTGCATACTCCGCTCGTCGATAAGCAGATTCCCGACACCATGAAGGCGCGCAATATGACGCGCGAACAGGTGATCAGGGACGTGATTCTGGCCGCGCAACCGACCAAGGAATTCGTTACGGTCGAAGACATCGCCGCCCTCGCCGTCTTCCTGGCCTCCGATGCGGGCAAGTCGATCAACGGGGCTCCCCTGTCGATCGACGGCGGCTGGACAGCGGCATAAATTCAATCAAAAGCCGTCGATCGACGAAAATGCAAAATGACGCATCGACGGCGGCTGGACGGCGGCGTAACTAAGGTTGCGGCAAGGGCGGCGGGCACAGATCTTGCGCCGCCTGATCCCGCGCATTTCGTCCCGTCCGTGTCACGCGCACGCAGTTGGTCGCCAGACCGTCATAGGGCGCGGCGCCGAAATTGGCGGTGATGCGCCGCCCGTCGGCATAGATGGCGGTCTGGACAAGGCGGTCGGGCGTCTCCCAGCGGAAGCCGGTCAGCGCGACCGGCGCGTCCCAGCTATGCGCGAGGCGGAAATCGTCCTGCGCCGCCTTCAGCCAAGGCCCAATGCGCGCCAGCTCCTTCTGATCCAGCGCCCACATGCTTGGCGTTCCATACAAAAGCGACAGGGCGAAGCGTTCGCCCTCCACGCCCGACACCTTCATCAGGCCGAACTCCCAGCGGTCGCTGGAAATAACCGAGTCGTGGAAGACCGCCTCGAACAGCGGCAGCCGGTCGCCTGGGCCGAACAAAAGCCGCGCCTCATCCGGCGTCGGTTGGAAGGGCGCGAAAAAGATCGGCAGATGGTCGCTCGGCCACCAGCCGCCGAAGCGCTTGTGATCGGCCTGGATCGGCCAGACCGCGCTTAAGTGCGACTGCGCGCCGCCGTGGCTGTAATGCACGACCGCGGCGCTCCAGGCGTGGACGTCCTCCGAGCCGATCACCAGGCCGTCGCGCATGGCCAGATCCAGCCGCGCCAGCCGGTTGGACCGGTCCTTCGACATGGTCATCGGATGGTCGGGGCTGTCGTCGTGGAAAAATTCGCCAGTGGCGTCAACATCGTCGAATATCTGATCGGCGCCGGCGGCCC
Organism: Asticcacaulis sp.; assembly: GCA_035565015.1. Taxonomy (GTDB): domain Bacteria; phylum Pseudomonadota; class Alphaproteobacteria; order Caulobacterales; family Caulobacteraceae; genus Asticcacaulis. The sequence goes on from DATMTF010000216.1 coordinate 1,618, forward strand.
TGTACTGTTGATAGCGCACGCCGGGAACGAACGGACCCCGCGCGCGAACCAAAGCCTCGCTCGACATCTCGCAACCCATATTGGCGAACCCCGCCTTGATCTTGCCCGCCGCGTCGCGAATGCAGCCGGAGGGATAAAGCGCCTTGCCCCAGTGGACATAAGGCGCAGCATCGTTATCGTCCGGCTGGCCGTTGTCGAACGTGTCGTAAGGGCCGATCAGATAACCGAAGGCGCGCGCTTTTTTCATAAAGGCTGGCGTCACCAGATGTTTGTCAGTCTGAGGATTTGCGTCAAAGCTGAGATTGATCCGCTTGACGCCGAGCGCCCTGAGTTGATCCAGCATGGCCATGTCGCGCCCGTCGCCCCATAGATAGGCCTGCGGCGCGCCGTAGAGGCGGTCAAGATCGGGAACCGTCTTGGCGCTCAAAGGGCGGAACTGGCCGCGCGCCTTAAGAAGTCGGCGATAGAACAGGGCCGGCGTCAGAGGATCGGGCGGCGTAACGGCGATCAGCAGGTCCAGCCGGTTCGCCCCCTCATCGAAATCGTGCGTGAGTCGCGCCTGAAGCCCCTGATCGTCCTTCAGGCACAGTTTGGAGCGCAGCCCGTCGCCCAGCGCATAGACAACAGCGCGCTGCGACGTCAGATGGCTCCACGCTGGGAAAGACAGGCCCGCCACCGCGTCCAGGCAATGCTCCCGCGCGTCGATACGGCGCCAGAAGGCGTCCTGCACCGGCAGGGCCATGCCTTCGCCGTCTGGCATGATCCAGTCGCCGTCGGTAACGCGCGGCAGAGGCCAGGACAGGGATTGCCCGTCCGGAGCCGCGATGTTCAGGCGCAGGTGATCGTCTTCGCCGGACAGCGTGACGATGCGGCCCTCCTGGTCGCTCCAGCGCCAACCAGAACCGACGCGGACGGGCGCCGTCGGCTCCGGCGCATGCAGGGCGGGCATCAGGTTCAGCGTCTGCCCGTCCGGCAGGGCGGCGTCGATACGCAAGGTGGCCGGATCGACAGACATCTCAACTGCGGGGGTGTGGATCACAATAGGTCCGGCGGCGGCGGCGCCTGTCAACAACAGGATGAAGACGGCGATCGCTCCTGCGCCTGAAGACCGAAATCTCATGGTCATCCCCCTGTCCATTCTGTCCTTATCGCTTTTTTATCAGCAACGGCAGGCATCCGCAAAGCTTCTCTATTTCCGCTTGGCCATAGTCCCGCTTCACCTGTTTGTGAAGGAGAGGGACCATGATCAAGATTTCCACCAAGATGCTTCTGCCGCTCGCCGCCGCCGCCTTGTGCCTGGGCGCCAGCGCCTGCTCCAAGTCGAGCGAAACCACGACGACCAGCGAAACGACGACCTCCGAAATGGCGCCCGCCGATACGGGCGGCGCCATGTCCGATATGGCCGCATCCGACAGTGCGTCCGCCATGACCACCACCACGACGACGACGACCTCGTCGTCGGCGATGTAAGGCCAACTTATCGGCTCTTTGCCATCCCCCGGCCATAAGCGCATAGCGAAGATGGCTATTGCACGGCAAAATCCCTCTCATCTTCCGGTGAGAGGGATTTTGTCATGAGGACCGTGCTGTCCAGAGCGCTGCTGGGCGCCATGATGCCTGTGGCTCTGGTCGTCGCCTGCTTTATCGGCGCGGCGATGAAACGCCCGGCCCATGCCGCAGACTATTCAGCCTCCGCCGTCACCTTGGCCAGCGCCTCTCTGGCGTCATCGGCGGCGCGCTGACGCTCCCACATCGAGGCGTAGAGGCCGTTCAGCTTCATAAGTTGGGCGTGCTTGCCGCGTTCGGACACGACGCCGTCTTTCAGCACGAGAATTTCGTCAGCATTGACGACGGTGGAGAGCCGGTGCGCGATGACAAGGGTGGTGCGGTTCTTCGACACATCGTCGAGCGAGGCCTGAATCTCGCGCTCGGTATGGGTGTCGAGCGCCGAGGTGGCTTCGTCCAGAATCAGGATCGGCGGCGCCTTCAGGAGCGTGCGCGCAATGGCGACGCGCTGCTTTTCGCCGCCCGACAGCTTCAGCCCGCGCTCGCCGACCTCGGTGTCGTAACCTTTCGGGAGCGTGGCGATAAAGCCCGAAATCTGCGCGCGGTCCGCCGCCGCCTCGACCTCGTCGCGCGAGGCGCCGTAGCGGCCATAGCCGATATTGTAGGCGATGGTGTCGTTGAACAGCACCGTGTCCTGCGGCACCATGCCGACCGCCTTGCGCAGACTGGCCTGCGACACGCCGCGGATGTCCTGGCCGTCGATCTCGATAGACCCGCCCTTGACGTCGTAGAAGCGGAACAACAGACGCGAAATCGTGGATTTGCCTGCGCCCGACGGCCCGACAATCGCCACCGTCTTGCCCGCCGGCACGTCGAAGGACACGCCCTTGAGGATTTCGCGGTCGGGGTCGTAGGAGAAGACGACATCCTTAAAGCTGACCGCGCCGTCGGTGACGATCAGGTCTTTCGCGCTGTCGGCGTCAACCACTTCGGCGGGCTCATCGAGCAGCTTGAACATCGACTCCATATCGATCAGGCCCGTCGAGATTTCGCGGTACAGCGTGCCGATGAAATTCAGCGGGATGGAAAGCTGCATCATAAAGGCGTTGATCAGTACGAAATGGCCGACCGTCTTCGTGCCGTGCGCCACTTCCCACGCGCTCATCAGCATGACGATGACCATGCCGACCGAGAAGATCACCGCCTGACCGATATTGAGCCAGGCCAGCGAGGTATAGGTCTTGATCGCCGCCTTTTCGTACATGGCGGTGGCGCGGTCATAGCGGCCGCGCTCCAGCGCCTCATTGCCGAAATATTTGACCGTCTCGAAGTTCAGCAGCGAATCGACCGCCTTGGACATGGCGTCGCTGTCGGCCTCGTTCATCTCCTTGCGGATCGAGATGCGCATATTGGAGGCGACGATGGAGAACCAGACATAGACCACGACCGTCACCGCCACCACTGCGACATAGATCAGGTCAAACTGCGCCCACAGGCTGATCGCGGTCAGGGCGAACTCGACCACGGTCGGGATGCCGACCATCATGGTCAGGCGGATAATGGTTTCGATGCCCGCCTTGCCGCGCTCGATCACCCTTGAAAGCCCGCCCGTGCGGCGTTGCAGATGAAAGCGCAGGGACAGGTTATGCAGGTGTACGAAGGCGCGGTTGGCCAGGCCCCGCACTGCATGCTGCCCGACCGCCGAAAACATGCCGTCGCGGATATTGTTGAACACCTGCGAGAACATGCGCGCCACGCCGTAGGCCAGCACGAGAATAATCGGAGACGCCATGATCAGCGACCAGAAACCCGGCGCGCTGGCCCCTTTCATCGCGAAAGCGTTGGTCGCCCACTTGTAGGCGAACGGCGTCGCCACGGTCAGAAGCTTGCCCACCAGCATGGCCAGCAGCGCCCATACCACCTGCATTTTCAGATCGGGACGGTCGGACGGCCACAGATAGGGTTTCAGAAAGGCCAGGGTCTCGGACGCCTTCGCCTGCGACTTCAGCATCGGGGCCGTGTATTGCGGTTGAACGGGCGGCTGAGGCGTCTTGGCGGGCGCGGGCTGTGAACTCATGACGATTTCCGGAATGTGCGGGCTGAATGCGTTCCTATATAGGACCGCACATCGCACACGCCAATGTTTGCGGCGCAAAAAAGGCGCTATTCGCCCGCGACTTCGCAGGCGCAATCCTCGTTGTGCGTATGACGCGCGCCGGTCAGATAGTTGACCACATGCGCCGAGGCGATGGCGAGGGCGCCAATTACAGTCAGAGTCGTATCGAGATCGGCCAGCGCCGGAACGAAGGCAGCCAGAGCCAGAAGGGCCAGACCGGCAAAGATCAGCCCGACCACCGGAACCTTACGCCAGGCGCGCGACGACTGAATCGCCCACAGGCTGAGTGGGGCGGCGATCAGCACCAGCAGCGGATGCACCCACGGCGCATCGGCCAGGGTTCCGGCCAGCGGCAAGGCCGCCGCCAGCAGCGGCAGGGCCAGACAATGCACGACGCACAGCCCGGACAAGCCGACCGAGGCGAAATCCAGCCATCTGCTCTTGTGAGGCGCTTCGGGCGCGGGCATGCTCTCTCCTCACTGCGATCCGTGCGCCCTCACATATGTTATAAAGTAACCCAACGCAAGGGGCGTCGGCGATCTTCCCGGTAAACTTTTTCGTATGCTGACTGCAAACGGCCT
>DATMTF010000217.1:0-8452 GCA_035565015.1 Asticcacaulis sp.
CTTCCGCCACATACCATGCGAACCAGATGGCGGCGTTGAGGTCGCCGCCGGAGGCTTTGAACTCGGCGACCGGGTCGGGGAAGGCGTCGGCGATTTCCTGGGCGAAGTCGAATTCGGCTTGAATCTCGGCTAGGTCGCGTAAGGAAAATTCCGCCGCCATGCGCACGCGCACCTCCCACGGCAGGTCTTCGGGGACATTGGCGTTGGGGTCGGTCGCCACCCAGTACACTTCGCCGATGGCGGTGTCGGTGCGCAGTTGCAACTGGCCGCCGAGGTTCAGGAGGTTCATCGCGCGCGCCGCTTCGATCACGGCGGGCAGGTCGGCCACGCGCCACGCATATTCGTTGAAGCGGAAATCGGCCCTGGCCAGAATGTCGTCGGGCAGCTTGCTTTCGGTCAGGTCGGTCATAGAGAAAACGTGGTCTGGATCGGGGCGTGGTCGGACGGGCGGTCCCACTCGCGCACCGTATCGTGGATGACGGCCTGCACCTCGCCCTTGATCTGTGCGCGTAAGGCCGGATTGAGCAGGATATGGTCGAGGCGCAGGCCGCGATTGGATTTGCGGAAGTCGGCGGCGCGATAGCTCCACCATGAAAACAGCTTCTGCGGGTCGGGATAGGCGACGCGGAACGGGTCATGCAGCTCGCCCGCGTCAAGGAAATCCGCAAATGCTTCCAGCTCCGGCGGGGTATGGCTGACCACGCGCAGCATCTGGCGGTGGCTCCAGACATCGTATTCGCCCGGCGCGATATTGAGGTCGCCGCAGATCAGCAGCGGCTGGTCCCTGGGGCGGGCGCGCAAAGCGCCGCTCATGCGCTCGTAAAATTCCAGCTTGTGATCGAACTTGTCGTTGAGCAGCCGGTCGGGCAGGTCGCCGCCCGCCGGGATGTAGAAGTTCCAGATCTCGACGCCGTTCAGCCGCACCGCCTGACAGCGGGCCTCGCCGCGACGGCAGAAGGCGGGCGATCCGACGATCTCAAACGGCTGTTTCGAGGCCAAAGCCACGCCGTGCCAGCCCTTCTGACCGGTGACCAGAAGGTGCGGATAGCTCATGGCCGCAAAGGCCTCATGCGGAAATTCGTGTTCCTGACACTTGATCTCCTGCAAACACAGGACGTCCGGCGCCTGTTCGGCGGCGAAGCGCGCCACCTGGTCGATGCGCAGCCGCACCGAATTGATGTTCCACGAGGCGAGGGAGAATTGCATGCCGAATCCAAAGAAAAACCCGGCCCTCTTTGCGGAGGGTCGGGTGAGGTTTGGCACATAACACGAAGAGAAAAAAGGGAAAACGCACGCCAGGAAACTTCAGGAGAAACTTCAGACGCAGGGATTAACCGCCGTTCAATCCGTTGTGTGAAAAATAACACTCTGTCCGAAAAAACGCAATGGCAAATATCAGGCCGACGTTATTTTTTTGTCTGCGGCTTATTGAACACAAATAAATCCGGGCGGTTGGGGCCGGTATTGAAGCTGGTCAGCACGACCCTGGTGGACCGGTTCTGCGCATCGACGATCGTCCATTCGCGCAGGCGCAAGGCCCCGTTGGCCGCCTGATCGAAACCGAGGGTGATCGAGCCTTCGACCTGTTTGCGGCGGTCGCGGGCCTTCAGATAGAAGCCCTGCGGGTTGGAGCTGACGGCGGTGACGACCACGCCCTGATCGAGGCGGATCTGGCGCGACAGGAACAGGGACAGCGGGGTTTCGCTGAGCGGCGCCTTGTCGAGCGTCTCAAGGCGCGGATCCCACATATTGACCGTCCTGCCGTCGGAGACGATGACCACCGAATAGGGCGGATCGTATTCGAAACGCATCTTGCCGGGGCGTTGCAGCCACCAGGTTCCGCGCGTCACCCGGCCGCGATAATCGGTCTGCTCGAAGCGGCCCGTGGCGCCGGACAGGCTTTGCAGATAGTCGGTCGCCTTTTTAATGCGCGCCTTGTCGGCGGGGTTGAAGCTGGGCACGGCGATCAGGCCGCTGAACTGGTTCTTATTGCCCTGCGCCAGAGAGGGCGCGGCGGCGCCGAGGGCGAGGCTTGAAGCCAGAACAGCGAGGATCAGGCGGCGGTTCGTCATGCTGTGTCTTTCCTTCATGTCGGTTGTGTAGAGCCTAACCGCGCGCCAAGGCAATTGCTGGGCGCGAAAAAGACGCGCCGCCGCCGCTTTGTGGCCTTGATGTGAAGGGGGGATGAACGGAGTGGGAAGGTATGGGTGGGGAAGGAATGGTGGAGCTAAGCGGATTCGAACCGCTGGCCTCCTCATTGCGAACGAGGCGCTCTACCAACTGAGCTATAGCCCCATGCCTTCCGAGGTCCGGGCGGTCAGGCCGTCCGGGGAGCCGTCTATTTAAGCGAAGCGGCGGCGTTGTCAAGCGCTCCTTAACTTGCCAGATGTAGGGAATGACCTATATTCACAAGGTTCGCCATTCGCAGCGGGAATCATGACCGACTTTATCGCCTTTATCGTTTACGGACTGCTCGACTTCGTCATCTTCTGCCTGATCGTTTCGGCGATTTTGAGCTGGCTGATCGCGTTCAATGTCATCAATACGCGCAATCGCGGCGTCTATATGATCGTCGATCTGCTCGACCGCATCACCACGCCGGTGCTGGCGCCGTTCCGGGCGATCATTCCGCCGATGGGCGGGCTGGACTTAAGCTTTCTGGTCGGGTTTCTGGCGATTCAGGCTTTCAAGGCCTATCTGCTGCCGCCCGCCTTCAACACCTTGCGGATGCTCATTGGCTAGGATCGTTGTCCGGCTGACGCCGAAGGCGGCGCAGGACCGCATCGACGGCTGGGATGCCGATGAACATGGCCGATCCGTGCTGAAGGCGCGGGTGCGCGCCGCGCCGATCGAAGGGCGGGCCAATGAGGCGCTGGTCGCGCTGATTGCGAAGACGCTGAAACTGCCGAAATCGAAGGTGGCGCTGACAGGCGGTGAGACGGCGCGGTTCAAGACGCTGGAGATCGACGGGCTGGACGAGGCGGAACTCCGCGCGGGTTTAACCTAGGAAACGGCTGTGCTGGCGCGCTTCCAACTCCATCACCCAGTCGTCGGGCAAGACCTTGAGCAGGGAGGCCGCCGTCTTGTTGGGCGCGCCGGGCACGCAGGCGGCGCGGTTGGCCTCGGCGGCCATATAGCCTTCGCGCGCCACCTCGTCGGCGCCCATCCACGCCCATTCGGGGATGGTGCGCGTCACCTTGGCGCGCTGGCCGGAGACGTCGTGGAACTCCGAATAGGTGAAGCCCGGACACAGGGCGCTGACGTGGACGCCGTGGTCGCGCATCTCCAGATGCAGGCTCTGCGAAAAGCGGATCAGGAAGGTCTTGATCGGGCTGTAGAGCGGATCGCCGGGCGAGGCGGGCAGGTAGCCGGCCAGCGAGGCGACATTGAGGATGCGGCCGAACTTCTGGTCGATCATGGCGGGCAGCAGGCGGTGGCACAGCGCCATCGGGGCCAGCATCATCACCTGGGTCATCGCCTGATGCGTCTCGAACGGATTGCCGAGAAAGCCGCCGGGCAGGCCGTAGCCGGCATTGTTGACCAGGCCATCGACCGTGCGGCCCAGGGCCAGCACGCCGTCATGCAGAATCTGCGGCGCAGCGGGGTCGCTGAGGTCGGCGGGCAGGGCGTGCGCCTCGACGCCGAAGCGCAACTGAATCTCGTCGCACAGCGTCTTCAGCCGGTCGGCGCGGCGCGCGGTCAGGGCGACGTCCCAGCCGTGACCGGCATAGACGCGGGCCAGGGCCATGCCGATGCCAGACGAAGCTCCAGTAATCAGGACAAGACGACGCGACAAGGCTTTTCCCCGGTGGTGATTTCAGCGCGGATCGAACACGAGCGGCGGTGAAAAAGCAAGCGGTTTAAGCGGTTTCCGCCGGGACGGGTTCGACGGGCGGCTCTGCTGTGTGAATCAGCAGGTCGGCGACCGTGATCTGCGACAGGCTGTGCGCGGCGGCGGCGTTGGCCTGCATCATGGCGCCATGCACGGCCTTCGGGATGGCCTGGCTGACCGGGCAGCCTTCGGCGCCGAGCGGGACCGAGCCGAGATGGGCGCAGCCATTGACCGCCTTCAGCACCTCGTCGAGGCGAATGGTTTCGGGGCGGCGCAGCAGCCAGGCGCCGCCGGCGACGCCGGAGCAGGTGGCCAAAAGCCCGGCCCTGGCCAGTTGCGTCGTCATGCGGCGGATGACCACCGGATTGGTCGGGATCGAAGCCGCCAACACAGACGACGACACCGCCTGCTCGCGCGAATAGGCGTTCTTATGGGCCAGATAGGCCAGCGTGTGCGCGGCGACGGGAAAGCGTTGGCTGTCGGACATGTCAGGTTATTGTTACGCAGGTTTGACCCCGCGTCAAATCGGATTCCGGGCATCAGGCGCGGCGGACGGGCCGAAGACGGTTGAACATGACTATAAATAGGCGTAAGAGCGCCGGGTTCAAGCGAGGGTATCCGAAGACAATCGTCCACGCCCTCAGGAGAGTATGTATGAATGGGGACACCCCTTCCGGCCCGTTGACTCCGCATTCCGACGCCGCAACCGACAGTCCCACACCCCATAAATTCGACGAAGCTCATGCAGCGGAAACCGAATCCGTCTCCAGTCACGGACACGGCGCCGAAGGCTTCTGGGCCTTGAGCGTCGGCGCCATCGGCGTGGTGTTCGGCGATATCGGCACCTCGCCTTTGTACGCCATGCGCGAAGCCCTGTTCCATACGCGCGAGGGCACCAGCGCCGATCTGGCGGTCAAGGGGGTGATCTCGCTGGTCTTCTGGGCGCTGATCATGGTCGTGACCGTGAAATATGTGCTGTTTTTAATGCGCGCCGACAATAAGGGCGAAGGCGGGACGCTGGCCCTGATGGCGCTGGCGCAGAAGGCCCTGGGCAAGTATTCGCCGACGGTGTTTTTTCTCGGCATCTGCGGCGCCTCCTTGTTTTACGGCGACGGCATCATCACGCCCGCCGTTTCAGTGCTGGGCGCGGTCGAGGGGCTGAAGGACGCGCCGGGGGTCGGCACGTCGCTGTCGCACCTGATCGTGCCGATTTCGGGCGTGATCCTGATCACCCTGTTCATGGTGCAGTCCAAGGGCACGGCCAAGGTGGCGCGCCTGTTCGGGCCGATCACCGTGGTGTGGTTTCTGGCGCTGGGCGCCCTGGGCCTCGTGCATATTTTCGACCGGCCGGAAATCCTGCTGGCCCTGATGCCGCAATATGGCGTGGAGTTCCTGTTCGCCAACGGCTTTACCGGCTTTGTCATTCTGGGCTCGGTGTTTCTGGCCGTGACCGGGGCCGAGGCGCTCTACGCCGATATGGGCCATTTCGGCAAGAAGCCGATCCAGTACGCCTGGCTGTTCTTCGTGCTGCCGTGCCTGATGCTCAACTATCTGGGTCAGGGGGCGCTGACCCTGCACGATCCGTCGGCGCGCGACAATCCGTTCTGGCGCATGGTGCCGGAGGTCTTTTACTGGCCGACCTTCGCGCTGGCGACCATGGCGACGGTCATCGCCTCGCAGGCCGTGATCACCGGCGCCTATTCGATGACGCAGCAGGCGGTGCAGCTCGGCCTTCTTCCGCGCATCGACATCAAGCGGACGAGCGAAACCCAGGCCGGGCAGATCTATGTGCCGCAGATCAACACCATGCTGATGGTCGGGGTGCTGCTGCTTTTGGTGCTGTTCCAGTCGACCGACCGCCTGACCTCGATGTATGGCATCGCGGTCACCGGCGCGATGATGGTCGATACGCTGCTGGCCTATGTCTTTTTGCGCCATGTCTGGAAATGGAAGCGCTGGCAGGCCTGGGCGTTGCTGACGCCGCTGGGCGCGCTCGATCTGGTCTTTTTCGGTTCGAACCTGCTGAAAATCCCGCAAGGGGCGTGGCTGCCGCTGACCCTGGGCGCGGGTCTGGTGCTGACCATGCTGACCTGGGCGACCGGCACGCGCAGCCTGACCGAAAAGGCGCGGCGCGATTCCGTCATGCTGGCCGATCTGATCGAGATGCTGAAAAAGCGTCCGCCGCATCGGGTGGCGGGCACGGCCATCTTCCTGACCTCGGACGCAGAGGTTGCGCCGGTGGCGCTGATGCACAATCTCAAGCACAATAAGGTGCTGCACGAGAAGAACATTATCCTGACCGTCAAGACCGCCTCGACGCCGCGCGTTCAGGAGGCCGACCGGGTGTCGATCGAGGTGCTGAACGAGGACTTCAAGAAGGTCACCCTGGCCTATGGCTTTATGGAAAGCCCGAACCTGCCGCGCGCTCTGGGCCTGTGCCGCAAGCTGGGTCTGAAGTTCGACATCATGGCGACCAGCTTCTTCCTCGGCAAACGCAATGTCGTGCCGTCGGCCAATTCCGGCATGCCTTTGTGGCAGGACAAGCTGTTCATCTTCCTGATGAAGAACGCGACCAATCCGACCGAATTCTTCCATATCCCGCCGGGACGGGTGGTGGAGCTGGGCACGCAGGTGACGGTGTAAGAACCTCTGGCGGCAAAGCGCAACCTTTGATCCGTAAACCGTTTGGGCGCTTAGTTATTTTATCGGTTAGGGCGTTGTCTAAATGTTTGGACTCAAATGGAAATGCCCTACCTGCGGTCAAGGCCATGACGACATACCCACCTGCTTCGGGATCGAAGCGCCTTGGCGAGCCTTTGTATCCGAAGCGGAGTTCGAACAACGAGTCGAGCTAACCCAAAGCCTTTGCACGATTGACGACGAGCATTTCTTCATTAGAGGCCATATCGAAATACCGATTATAAGCCATCACGAAAGCCTGGTATTCTCAGTCTGGAGTTCATTGAGCGAAAAAAGCTTTGCCGACGTCAATGAACATTGGGATGACCCTGATCGCGTAACCTACCCACCCTATTTCGGATGGCTATCCAGTCCCATTAGGCCATATGGAAATGTCATCAATCTGCCACTCTCTGTCCAGTCGCGTGAGCCCGGTCTGGTGCCATTGTTCACAATCAAGCAGGCTGAACACCCTTTAGCCATAGATCAAAGAGATGGGATCACAGCACGACGTTGGCATGAAATTGCTTTGGCTGTCATGAGTTAGTCGCACTTTAAGTCTTGCATATCCCCCCCCAAAAACTTAAAGCGCGCGTGATTGTTTTAACTCCTCTGCCTTCTGTTCAAAGAAAGCCGCACGCCCATGTCTTCTTCCGCCGACAAGCCCGTCCGAAAAGTCGTTCTCGCCTATTCGGGCGGTCTGGACACCTCGATCATTCTGAAGTGGCTGCAAACCGAGTACGGGGCGGAGGTTGTGACCTTCACCGCCGATCTGGGGCAGGGCGAGGAGCTGGAGCCGGCGCGTAAAAAGGCCGAACTGCTGGGCATCAAGCCGGAAAACATCTTCATCGAAGACCTGCGCGAGGAGTTCGTGCGCGACTATGTCTTTCCGATGTTCCGCGCCAATACGGTCTATGAGGGCCAGTACCTGCTCGGCACCTCGATCGCGCGCCCGCTGATCGCCAAGAAGCAGATCGAAATTGCGCGCAAGGTCGGCGCCGATGCGGTCTGTCATGGCGCGACGGGCAAGGGTAACGATCAGGTGCGTTTCGAGCTGGGCTATTATGGCCTTGAGCCCGATATTCGCGTCATCGCGCCGTGGCGCGAATGGGATTTCGCCTCGCGCGAGGCCCTGCTGAACTTCGCCGAACAGCACCAGATTCCGATCGCCAAGGACAAGCGCGGCGATGCGCCGTTTTCGGTGGACGCCAACCTGCTGCATTCGTCGTCCGAGGGCAAGGTGCTGGAAGACCCGGCGGTCGAGGCGCCGGAATTTGTTTATCAGCGCACGATTTCGCCCGAAGCCGCGCCGGACAAGCCGTGTGTCTTCACGATGGATTTTGAGCGCGGCGATCCGGTGGCGATTGACGGCGAGGCTCTGTCCCCCGCCGCCCTGCTGACGAAGCTGAACCAGCTTGGTCATGACAATGGCGTCGGGCGTCTCGATCTGGTCGAAAACCGCTTCGTCGGCATGAAGTCGCGCGGGGTCTATGAGACGCCGGGCGGGACGATCCTCTTGGCGGCGCACCGTGGCATCGAGTCGATCACGCTGGACCGCGGCGCCATGCACCTGAAGGACGAGCTGATGCCGAAATATGCGTCGCTGGTTTATAACGGCTTCTGGTTCTCGCCAGAGCGCGAAATGTTGCAGGCGGCGATCGACTACAGCCAGGCCAAGGTGACGGGCCGCGTGACGGTGAAGCTCTACAAGGGCAATGTGACGGTGATCGGCCGCGAAAGCCCCTATTCGCTGTACGATCAGGAGCTGGTGACGTTTGAAGAGGGCAAGGTGGCTTATGACCACCGCGACGCCGCCGGGTTCATCAAGCTCAATGCGCTGAGGCTGCGGGTGGCGGCGAAGCGCGATCAGCGCGGGTGAGTTAATGGGGCGTGGGGTCGATTGACCCCACAAACCTTGACTTTCCTTGCCGCCCTGCCCCC
>DATMTF010000218.1:0-9672 GCA_035565015.1 Asticcacaulis sp.
CTTGCCGAGACGCTGGGCGCGCACGATCACGCGCTTGGCTTCCTGATCGGCGAAGGGTTGGACCGGGCGGACCAGGAACGAGCCGCATTTGCTTAAGCCCGCCAGAATATCCCCCAGCCGGTCGGCGCGGTGAATGAAGACGATATGGCCGCCGTCCTTTACGGCGGCTTGCGCGAAGTCGAGCCAGACGCCAAGGCCGTCATCGGCGATCCAGGCTGGGCGCTTGGCGGCGTCGGGGGCGCGAAGCTGGTTCGGGTCGTCGAAATAGGGCGGGTTGGAAAAGGCGAGATCGAAGCGCTCAAGGCTGAAGCTTTTAAAGCCCGCGCCGATATCGCCGTCGATAATCTCCGCCGCAAATCCGTTATCGCCCGCATTGCGCCGCGCCAGAGCCGCATAGTCTGCCTCACGCTCAATGCCGGCCACGGCCAGCTCAGGCGTGCGCGCCTTCAGCGACAAAAGCGCCCCGCCGACGCCGCAGCCCAGTTCCAGCGCGCTTTTCGCCTTCTTTTCCACCGCCACGGACGCCACGGCGGCGGCCAGCAGCGCGCCGTCCATGCCGACGCGGTAGCCGCGCGCCGGTTGCGTCAGGGCGACGCGTCCGCCGAGCAGATGGGTGTGCGTGACGGAGGTTTCGGTCATTAACGGATCGGAATTTGATAAGCTGTGCGGCAGGATAGCCGCAGGCGGCGTCTAAATAGTATCGCGGCGTCTTGTCTGTAACGTCAAGGCGGTTTATGGCGTAAGCGTTTTAGTCAGGAGTTAACGCATTGGATTCGGCCAATCTCGAAACGGTGCGCGCCGGAACCACCGCTCCGGCGCCAGCAAACGACGTCAAGGCGGATGTCAACGCGCTGGTCGCCCTGTGCGCCGACGACATGGCCGACGTCAATGCGCTGATTATCGAGCGGATGCAATCGGACGTGCCGACGATCCCGGCCCTGGCCGAACATCTGATTTCGGCGGGCGGCAAGCGCCTGCGTCCGCTTCTGTGCGTCGCCGCCGCGCGTTTGTGCGGCGCGGAAACGGCGCACCATCACAATCTGTCGGCGGCGGTCGAATTCATCCATACCGCCACGCTTTTGCACGACGACGTGGTCGATTCCTCGTCCCTGCGACGCGGCAAGGTGGCGGCGCACCTGATCTGGGGCGCGCCGTCCTCGGTGCTGGTCGGCGATTTCCTGTTCGCGCGCGCCTTTGAGCTGATGGTCGAAACCGGCAATCTGCGCGCGCTGGGCATCCTGTCGAAAGCCTCGGCGGTGATCACTCAGGGCGAGGTCATGCAACTGACCAAGGCCTTCGATCTGAACCTGACGCAGGCCGACTATATCGAGATCATTTCCGCCAAGACGGCGGCCCTGTTTTCGGCGGCGTCGGAAAGCGGCGCGGTCGCGGCGGGCGCCGACGAGGCGCGCGTGCAGGCGCTTTATGCATACGGCCTCAATCTCGGTCTGGCCTTCCAGATCCGTGACGATGTACTCGATTATGAAAGCTCGGCCGACGCCCTGGGCAAGAATGCGGGCGACGATTTCGCCGAGGGCAAATCCACCCTGCCGCTGATCCTGGCCATGCAGACGACGCCTGAAGAGGCGGAATTCTGGGCGCGCGTCATCGGTCGTCGCGAGCAGAGGGACGATGATTTCGCCTACGCCCAGCGCCTGATGCGCGCCTGCGGGGCGCTGGACGCCGCGCGTCAGGTGGCCGAAGCTTATGCGCAAGCCGCGCGCGACGCTTTGACCATTTTTGCACCGGGGCCGTGGCGCGAGGCGCTTGAGGCGCTGGCCGTTTACAGCGTCGAGCGCAAGGTCTAGGTGGCCGGGCAGGGGCAGAGCCTGAAGCCGGAGCGCCGCTTTTACGAGCTGGATGTCTTACGCGGACTGGCCGCCATCGTGGTGGTCACCTTCCATTACAAGCACTTCTTCCTCACCGATGCGGGCGGCTTTGATTACAGCGACATGCCGCTGCATCAGCTTCTCATGCCGGTCTATGTTTATGGCCAGTTCTTCGTCGAGCTGTTCTTCGCGATCTCCGGTTATGTTTTCTTTTGGCTCTATTCCGAGGCGATCGCGGCGCGCAAGATCGGCCTGCGCAGCTTCGCCATCGCGCGCTTTGCACGGCTTTACCCGCTCTATCTCGTCACCCTGATCTTCGTGGCGTTGGCGCAGGGCGCGTTTCGCAGCCTGTACGGTCACGACTATATCTACAACGACAATACAGCGGTGAATTTCGCCCTCAATCTCATCATGGCGCAGCAATGGCTGCCGGACGCCAACCAGACCTTCAACGGTCCCGGCTGGTCGATCTCGGTCGAGGTTTTTCTGTATATCGTCTTCTTCGCCCTGTGCCGCTTCCGGCTGCAATCGGCGTGGACGGCGCTGGTCCTGATCGTGGCCGGGCTGCTGTTCAAATATATCCATTTCGATGCCACCAACGATTTTGTGCGCGGCCTGCCCAGCTTCTTTCTCGGCGGTCTGGCCTGGTGCGCGGTCGAGGCGCTGAAACGGCGCGAGACTTTCCGGCATTACGTCGTCTGGGGTCTGGGCGCGGCCCTGCCGCTGATGTGGGTGCTGGCCTATCTGGGCGGCTATGACAGCCTGTGGGGCGCGGATCAGGCTGCGCGCGCCGCGCAAGGCCTGCCGCGCCAGGGCGTTCACGCCGCCCTGCTCTCGATCGCCAGCTTCGCCTATATTCTTATGCCGCTGACCCTGGTGTTTTTCGGTCTGAAGCGCGAGACTTGGCGCGAAGCGTGGATGCAGATTGACCACCTGAAACGCTGGAGTTGGATCGGCGACATCAGCTATTCACTCTACCTGATCCATTTCCCCTTACAGATCACGCTGATGCTGTTCCTGTCGCGGCTGCCGTTTGCGGCTCGCGCGTCTCTCTTCGCGTCGCCGCTCGCCTATCTGGCCTTCATGGCGACGGCGATGGCGCTGGCCTGGCTCAGCTATCGCTATTTTGAGATGCCGCTGCGCAAACAGATTCGCGACTGGCTGGCGCCGAGGCTGGCGCGTCTGGCGCCGCTGCGGTAAAACCGTCTTCCGATTCACGAGGAGAGTGATCATGGCCGATCCGACAGGCGCTTTCGTAGGTCAGGCGCAGAACGCCGAAAAGTCGCCGGAGCTTCTGCTCTATGGACGCGCCAACCGCCACGGCGTCGTTGCGGGCGCCACAGGCACGGGCAAGACCATCACCTTGCAGATTTTGGCGCAGGCCTTTTCCGATGCGGGCGTGCCGGTCTTCGCCGCCGATGTGAAGGGCGACCTGTCGGGCATTGCGATGCCGGGCCAGCCGAACGACAAGCTGCTGGCGCGGGCGCAAACCCTGGGCCTCGACCTGCAACCTGCCGCCGCGCCGGTGGTGTTCTGGGATCTGTTCGGTCAGAAGGGCCATCCGATCCGCGCGACCATCTCCGAAATGGGACCGCTTTTGCTGGCGCGCATGCTGGACCTCAACGATGTGCAGGAAGGCGTGCTGAACATCGCCTTTTCCGTCGCCGACAAGGAGGGCCTGCTGCTGCTCGACCTGGCCGATCTGCGCGCCATGCTCAAATATGTGAGCGACAATTCCAAGGAGATCGGCGCAAGCTACGGGCAGGTGTCGCCGACCACCATCGCCACCATCCAGCGCAACCTGCTGGCGCTGGAAAATCAGGGCGCGGCGCAGTTTTTCGGTGAACCGGCGCTGCGGCTCGAAGACATGATGCGCACCAATATCGCGGGCAAGGGCTATGTCAATGTGCTGGCCGCCGACAAGCTGATGCAGACGCCCAAGCTCTATTCGACCTTCCTCCTGTGGCTGATGTCGGAGCTGTTTGAGCAGTTGCCGGAGGTCGGCGACCCGGACAAGCCGCGTCTCGTCTTTTTCTTCGATGAGGCGCACCTCTTGTTCGATCAGGCGTCCAAGGCCTTGCAGGACAAGATCGAGCAGGTGGTGCGCCTGATCCGCTCCAAGGGCGTCGGTATCTATTTCGTCACGCAGAACCCGGCGGACGTGCCCGACGACGTGCTGGGTCAGCTCGGTAATCGCGTGCAGCACGCCCTGCGCGCCTATACGCCCGCCGAGCAGAAGGGGCTGAAATCGGCGGCGGCCTCGTTCCGCGCCAATCCAGCCTTCGACACGATGGAGGCGTTGCAACAGCTTGGCGTGGGCGAAGCGCTGGTGTCGCTGCTTGACGTCAAGGGCGCGCCGAATGTCACCGAGCGCACCCTGATCCGCCCGCCCGCCTCGCGCATGGGGCCGGTCACGGACGCCGAGCGCGCCCAGATCATCGCCGCTTCGCCGGTGGCGGGCGTCTATGATAAAGCCATCGACCGCGAATCGGCCTTTGAGGTGTTAAGCGGGCGTCTGGCCGCCGCCGTCGCCTCTGCGCCGCCCCCGCCGCCGACCGCTGAGGACAAGGCCGCCCAGCGCGCCGCCGTTCAGGCCGAAAAAGACGCCGAACGCCAGCGCCTCGCCGACGAAAAGGCGAAACAGAAGGCGCAGGCCGAAATGGTCAAAAACGTCGAGCGCGTCGCCGTGCCGATCATCCGCTCCGTCGGCATCGCCATCGCCGGTTCGCTGGTGCGAGGTTTGCTGGGCAATACGCGGCGGCGGTAGGCGCGGATTCCCCCTCCGACGTTTGCTGTGCAAACGCCACCTCCCCCGCTTCGCAGGGGAGGATCGAAGCGCATTATCCTCCCCTGCGAAGCGGGGGAGGTGGCGCGGCCATGTATGGCCGTGACGGAGGGGGCAACTCATGCGCAGAGGCGCAAAAATCAAGCTGGCGCGTACGTTTCGCAGGCAGATGACGCATGCCGAGGTCTTGTTATGGCTGGGGTTGAAGGGCCATAGCCGTGAGGGCTTCGCTTTTCGACGTCAGCATCCCGTCGGACCGTACATTGCCGATTTCTACTGCGCAAAAGTGAAACTGATTATCGAAGTTGACGGGCTGATCCATGAACGCGACGATCATCCGCAGCGAGACGAACGGCGTGATCAGTGGTTTGCGGCGCAAGGCATTGAAACCATGCGGATTCCCGCCTCCGATATTATGGCGGACGCGCACAATGTCAGTGATGGCGTTCTGCGCTACGTCCGCGAGCGACTGAAAAATAACCTTTAAAGATCCAGCATATCGACCGTCTTCCAGGTCAGGTGCTGGCCGGAATCGACGCAGATCATCTGGCCGGTGACGCTGGGGGCGTTGAGCAGGAAGACGGCGGCTTCGGCGACTTCCTCCGGCGAGGTCGGCTTTTGCAGCAGGGTGGCGCGGGCTTCGCGGGCGAAGTCCTGTTCGGACTGGTGGATGGATTTCAGCGTCGGGCCGGGACCGATGGCGTTAACGCGAATATGCGGCGCCAGGGCCTGCGCCAGGGTGCGCGTGGCGTGCCACAGGCCGGCTTTCGACAGGCCATAGCTGAAAAACGGCGGCGACGGTTTCAGCACCCGCTGGTCGATCAGGTTGATGATCGAGGCCGGTCGCGGCAAATCGGGCTGCGCCGCGAACGCCTGCGACAACAGCACCGGCGTCAGCAGGTTGGTGTCCATATGCAGACGCCATGAGTCGAGCGTCAGATTGCGCGCCCGGTCGTCGGCGAACACAGAAGCGTTGTTGATCAGAACAGAAACCGGCCCCAGCGCGGCGCGCGTATCGTCGATCAGGCGCGTCACCGTGGCGACCTCGGCCAGGTCGGCCTGCACGGCGGCGGCGCGCACGCCTAACGCTTCAAGCTCGACGACCAGGGCCAGCGCGTCATCGCGCGAACGACCGTAATGCACGCCGATATCGTAACCGTCGCGCGCCAGTCGGAGAGCGATGGCGCGACCGATCCGCTTGGCCGCGCCGGTGACGAGTGCGGTCTTAGTCAAGGCGCCCGAAATCGACCAGGTTCAGAAGGCCCATAACGATCAAAAAGGCGGCGAAAATACCGATGGCGAGCATGTGACGACTCCAGTTTCCGTCCCTACGGTTAAACGGCCCGTCTGCGGATGGCAAGAGGCTTGCGACGCGATGCGACGCGCGGCAAGGTGCGCCCATGTCCACCTGGAAACGCCGCCTTGAGCCGTTGGCGCGGCCCTTTTTCTTTTTCTGGTCGCGGCTGACGCGCGGCAAGACGCTGGGCGTACGCGCGCTGGTGACGGACGAACAGGGCCACGTGCTTTTGATCGAACACACCTATGTGCCGGGCTGGTGGCTGCCGGGCGGCGGGGTGGATCGCGGCGAGACCGCGCATCAGGCGGTGGCGCGCGAACTGCGCGAAGAGGCGGGCGTCGATCCGGTCGGCGCGCCGCGGCTTCTGTCGGTGCATGCCAATGAGGCGTTTTTCCCCGGCGATCATGTGCTGCTGTTCCGCGTCACCGAATGGCGGGCCTGCGAAATGACGTCGCATGGCGAGATCAAGGGCGTCGGTTTTTTTGCGCTCGATGATCTGCCGCAGCCGATGAATGCGGCGTCTGAGCGTCGCATCCGCGAAGCTCTTGGCGGCGCCGCGCCTGATCCGGTCTGGTGAGCTATTCGGCGGGAACCGGCGCCGGACTGGCGGGCTTGCCGTCGCGCAGGAATAGCGCGCGCGCCCAGCGCCGCGACGGCTTCTCGAACGCATAGTGCGCCAGCGCCGCGACGCCGAGCGAGACGGCGACCGACACCCATACCCATTCGCCGCGCGTCAGGCCTTCGCTCAGGCCCCAGGCGGGGAAGGATTTGAGAATGATCTTCTGCACCAGGTCATGCACCAGATAGAGCGCGTAGGACACGATGCCCAGCCAGTAGATGACCGGGTTTTGCAGCACGCGCGCCACCGGCCCCTTATCGTGGCTCAGCGCCATGATCAGCACGGCGAAGACTGCGACAAGGCCGAGATCGGTGCTTTTGAAGCACAGCAGGACAAGCGCCGCGATCAGGGCCAGGATCGCCGCAAAGGGCGGAATACGCTCACGGAAGCGGAACGCCACCAGGCCGATATAGAAGGAGGCGAGGCAGCGCAGCGTCGTGCCGGGCGCATAGGAATGCACGACGTCGAGCGTGCCGTGCATGTGATGATGGCGCGTCATCCAGTACGGCCCGAAGGCCACGAAGGCCAGCACGGCGAAGGCGAGGCCGACTCCGGCGACGGCGTAACGCCGCGGCAGCCACACCGCGACCATGATGGTCAGCGGAAACAAAAGATAGGCCGCCCATTCGGTGCTGATCGACCAGGACGGCGGCACGATGGCGTAGGCCAGCCCCCACACATGCGTCATGGTCAGGTTGAACGGCAGGGCGCGCAGCACATTGTCGTCAAAATGATAGGTGTCGGCCAGAACCGTGGTGATCATCACCGCCGTAATCAGCGTGACCAGAATGTAGAGCGGATAGATGCGCGCCAGCCGCAGCAGCAGAAACTTTTTGAAATTGCCGAAATCGAAACCGTCGCGGAACAGGTCGGCATAGGTCAGGGCCATGACGAAGCCGCTGAGCAGGAAGAACAGATCGACGGCCATATAGCCATGATGCACGAACGGGCGCACCAGTTGCGGAAAGGCGTGCAGGCCGTTGGCGTGAAACAGCACCACATAAAGCGCCGCAACGCCGCGCAGGCCGGTCAGCGCCTTGATCTCGCCGCGCGGCATGGAACTCTGAACTTCGGACATGCGGCCCCTTTACGACATCAGGCCGCAAACGCAAAATCACAATCACGGCGGCGTGATCGGAAGAATGTTACAGCCCCGCTCGGTCAGGAGGATGATTTCCGCCGCCTGCCGCCATATATGAGCGGCGAGTCATGCTAATGCTGTTTCCATGAGTAAAGACGAGATCGCCATCGACATCCCGCAGGACAAGCTCATCGGTCCCGCCCTGATCCGGCGCGAGGCCGCTCTGGCGCCCGACACCTCCGGCGTATACCGCATGCTGGGCCATGACGGCGAGGTCTTATATGTCGGCAAGGCCAAGAGCTTAAAGAAGCGCATCCTGCAATATGCGCAGGGCCGTTTCCATACCCAGCGCATCGCGCGCATGGTGGCGCTGACGCACGAAATGGTGCTGATCCGCACCCAGACCGAGGGCGAGGCCCTGCTGCTGGAGGCGCGCCTGATCAAGGCGCTGAAGCCGCGCTACAATGTGCTGCTGCGCGACGACAAGATGTTCGCCGAGATTCTGGTGCGCAAGGACCATGAAGCGCCGCAGATCACCAAGCACCGCGGCGCCCATTCGATCCCCGGCGACTATTACGGCCCGTTCGCCTCGACCGTGGCGGTCAACCACACGCTCGACACGCTGCAAAAGGCGTTTTTGCTGCGCACCTGCACCGACGCCGTCTATTCGGGCCGCACCCGCCCGTGCATGCTGCACCAGATCAAGCGCTGCTCCGCGCCCTGCACCGGCGAGATCAGTCTGGCCGACTATAACGGTCTGGCCCAGCAGGCGCATGACTTCCTCAAGGGCCGTAGCCGCTCGGTCATCGACCGTCTGACCAAGGAGATGATGCAGGCCTCGGACGAGATGGAATTCGAGCGCGCCGGTCACTTACGCGACCGCATCCGCGCCCTCAGCCATGTCGCCATGTCGTCTTCGGTCGATCTTAACGAACCCGAAGCCGACGTTTTCGCCGTGTTCAACGAGGGCGGCGCGGCTTGTGTGCAGGTCGTCTTCTACCGCGCCGGTCAGAACTGGGGCGACCGCGCCTATTTTCCACGCGTTGACGCCGAAGACGATGCGGGCGCGATCCTCGACGCCTTTCTGGGCCAGTTCTATCAGGATCGCCTGCCGCCGAAGCTGATCCTCGTCTCTCATGACCTGCACGAGCATGAGTTGATGATGGAGGCGCTGGCGCTCAAGGCTGAGCGCAAGGTGATCATCTCACGTCCGCAGCGCGGCGAAAAATATGGCGTGGTCGCCCGCGCGCTCGACAATGCGCGCGCGGCCCTGGGGCGGCGGCTGGCCGAACACAGCGCGCAGTCTAAACTGTTGCAGGGCGTGGCCGAGGCGTTCGGCCTGGACGCGCCCCCGGTGCGCATCGAGATCTATGACAACTCGCACCTCGGCGGCACGCATGCGGTCGGCGGCATGGTGGTCGCCGGGCCGGAAGGCTTTATGAAGGGCCAGTACCGCAAGTTCACCATCCGCGATCTCGACACCAAGCCGGGGGACGATTACGCCATGATGGCCGAGGTCTTCCGTCGCCGTTTCATGCGCCTGATCAAGGAAAAGGACGCGCCGGAGGCGCAGAAAGGCTTTGGACGACCGGACCTCGTACTGGTCGATGGCGGGCAGGGCCAGCTCGACGCCGTGCTGACAGTCATGACGGAGCTGGGCGTCGATGACATTCCGGTGGTCGGCGTCGCCAAGGGACCGGACCGCGACGCCGGGCTGGAGCGTTTCTTCCTGCCCGAACGCGCGCCCTTCATGATGGAGCCGAAGTCGCCGGTCTTATACTACCTGCAACGCCTGCGCGACGAAGCCCACCGCTACGCCATCGGCGCCAACCGCCAGAAACGCGACGCCGCCATCACCAAGAACCCGCTCGACGAGATCGAAGGCATAGGCGCCCGCCGCAAACGCGCCCTCCTGGCCGCCTTCGGCTCCGGCAAGGCCGTGTCGCAGGCCCGGCTCGAAGACCTGACCACGGTCGAAGGCATTAGTGCGGGCATGGCGCAGAAAATCTACGATTTTTTCCACGGGGAATAGGGTCGCGCTATTGCCGACGGAAACCTGTT
>DATMTF010000219.1:0-4203 GCA_035565015.1 Asticcacaulis sp.
ACCACGATGCTTCCCGTCGATCCCGGCAAATACTCGGCCTTTCTGATCGCCATGTTCCTGATGGCGATCACGCCCGGCCCCGCCAATATGTTCTTTGTGCGCACCGGCCTGGCCGGATCGAAGCGCCGCGTCCTGCTCGGCGTGCTGGGGGTTAATCTGGCCACGCTCGTCTGGTTCTGCGCCGCCGCTTTGGGGTTGCAGATCATCCTGATCGCCCTGCCGCTTTTGTTCCCGCTGATCGCCATTGCGGGCGGCCTCTATCTTGGCTGGATCAGCCTGACCTCCCTGCGCCGCGCGCTCGATATCCGCAACGAAGGGCTCGGCGTCTCACTCAGTCAATCTGTCAGCCCGGACGCGCCGTTTTCACAAACCTTCCGGCAGGGCTTCATGGTGCAGTTGCTCAATCCCAAGATCACCCTGTTCTTCAGCGCCGTCCTGCCGCCGTTTCTCGACATTCACCGGCCCATGCCGTTGCAGATGACCGTCTTCGCCGCCACGACCATCGGCATGGATGTCATCGCCATGACCTCTTACGGTTTCGGCGCCGTCACCCTGACGCGGTTCCTGTCGCATCCGCGCAACAAACAGGTCTTCGACGTCACGGTCAGCCTGATCCTGCTCATGATCGCCTGCGGTATCGTCTGGCATGCCGTAAGCGCGCTTTTCGTGCGTTAAGACGCAAAAAACGCTGCAAAAAATTGCCACATTGACGGATCAGACTGAAACGATAGAGTAAGCTTAAATCTGTGGGGAAGCCGCTTATGAAACGCCTGGTCCTTATCGCCGCCGCCGCCGGCCTGACGCTTTTGTCCGCCTGCGCCACCCCGACCCCCTATCAGGCCGCCGTGCCCGGCGGGGGTTACCAGACCGGCTACAGCGATATGCGCATCGAGGACGACCGCTATCGCATCAGCTTCTCCGGTAACGACCTGACCTCGCGCCAGACGGTCGAAAACTACATGCTGTACCACGCCGCCGAACTGACGCTGAACGCCGGTTATGACTGGTTCGAGATCGTCAATCGCGGCACCGACGCCAAGACGCGCACCTTCTCGACGCCCGACGATCCGTTCTGGGGCGGCATGTCGTGGCGCTTCTATGGCCGCCGCGCCTGGGGTCCGTGGGGCATGGGCTTCGACGACTGGGATTCGGTGCAGTACACCCGCTATCAGGCCAGCGCCGAAATCCTGCTGCACAAGGGTCAGAAGCCGGACGCGCCCAACGCCTATGACGCCCATGCGGTCAAGGCCAATCTGGAAAGCCAGATCGTGCGGCCCGCGCCTGCGGCCAGATAAGAAAAAGGCCGGTGGAGACGCCGGCCTTTTTCTTATCGTGAGGATTTGGGGCGGATCATTTTCGGCGCCTTGAGGCGGCGCTTATTGACGTGATCGCCGATCTTTTCCACATCCCCGGTTGGGGCGGGCTTTTCGCCGCGGAAATAGAATTTCTGCCACTGCTCCTTGACCGCTTCGGGATCGCGGCGCGACAGGCTGTCGTTGAATTCCGAGCGCATCCTGGCCCAGGCCTGGAACTGGCCCTTGAGGTCGGGATCGGTCTCCAGCGCCTTGATCACCGGCTGGATGTCGTCCTGCTTCTTGTGTTCGACCACCTGAATGAAGCAGAAAGGCTCGCCCTTCTTGAAGCTGACCGCGCCGGGACGGGTCATCAGCCAGTTCATGGTGAAGGGAAACGGCAGCCAGTCGGTCTCCACGAGGCCGGTCAGGGGCGCGATGCCGTCCTTGACGAAGTTGGGCGCGCCCGAGGCCTGCACCGCATAGCCCGGCGGTGTGCGGAACATGTAGCCGGTGTGAAACGTCACCACCCCATGCGTGAAGTGCGAAGTGACCAGATGTTCGAGATTATAGTTCGGATCGGAATCGCAGCCGATAATGATGTCGTCCTTGCCGATGCCGCCGTTCCACATGATGGTGAAATCGACCGGACACAGAATCTCCCAGCCGGTGGTGTTAGCCATGGTCAGGGGCAGGCAGCGATAGGGAAAACGTGACTGAAACGCATCCATCCAGTCGCGCTCGGCGCGGCCCGGAACGATCTCCGGCGGATAGGTGGTCATCACAAAGCATTCCAGTTCCATGCTCGTCCTCTTTCGCTTCGCAACAGCTTGATCTGGCGGAAAAATGCGGCCAGTTTGCGGTCATGACGACGCATATCTCGCCCGAAAACCTGCTGCAAGCCTTAGACGATCTGGGGCTGAAAACAAGCACCCACTGGCATGAGGCCGTGTTTCGCGTCGACGAAGGCGAGGGGATCAAGGATTCGCTGCCCGGCGCCCATACCAAGAACCTGTTTCTCAAGGACGATAAGGGGCGTTTGTGGCTGATTTCGGCGGAGCAGACGACGCAGATCAACCTGAAAGCCCTGCCGAAAGTGATCGGATCGGGGCGGTTGAGCTTCGGTTCGGAGGCGCGGCTTTTCGACGCGCTGGGGGTCAGGCCGGGTTCGGTGACGGCGCTGGCCCTGATTAATGACCCGGAGCAGCGTGTGACCTTTGTGCTGGACAAGGTGCTGGCGGAGGCCGGGATCGTCAATTTTCACCCTCTGACCAATACGGCGACGACGGGATTGCCGCAGGCGGATTTCAGGGCGTTTCTGGCGTCGCTGGGCCGGGAGCCGGTGGTGGTTGATTTTACGATGGTGGAGTAGGGAAGGGTTTATCCACAGATCAGCCAGATAAGCACAGATTTCATGATAATGTCGGGCGGTCGCGCCTGACGCCGTAACGTCTTTGGAGGGGCAATCCTGGGGGGAGATGTCATGATGGATCAACGTGATCCGCAGACCTACGCCATTATTGGCGCGGCGATGGAGGTGCATAATACACTGAGCTATGGCTTTCTTGAGCCGGTTTATCAGGAAGCGCTTATCCTTGAACTATCGCGCGCGGGCATTCCTTTTCGGCGCGATGGTTCCGGCGCTGAGGTTTAAACCGTCCCAAACATCTGTGCTTATCTGGCTGATCTGTGGATAAACCTTTCTTCCCTTAACGGCGCTTGACGAAAGCGCCGCAGAAGACCATCTGACACGCATGGATTTCAAAGAGGCGCATCATGGCCGGTAAAGACCCCAACATCATCGACGGTTCCGAACAGACCTTTATGAACGACGTTATCGAGGCGTCGATGACCACGCCGGTCATTGTCGATTTCTGGGCGACCTGGTGCGGGCCGTGCCGTCAGCTTGGGCCGGCGCTGGAAAAGGTGGTCGGTGAGCAGAAGGGCAAGGTCAAGCTGGTCAAGATCGATGTCGATCAGAATCAGGCCATCGCCGCGCAATTGCGCATCCAGTCGATCCCGACCGTCTATGCCTTTGTCGGCGGGCGGCCCGTGGATGGCTTTATGGGCGCCAAGTCCGAGACCGAACTGCGCGCCTTTATCGACAAGCTGGGCGTCGGCGACGCCGGGCCGAGCATCGACGATACGCTGGCCTTGGCCGCGCAGTCTGTGGCCGATGGCGATGTGACCTCGGCGCTGGAAGCCTATAGCTTCGTGCTGGAGCAGGAGCCGGAAAATCCCAAGGCCATCGCCGGGATCGCGCGCGTCTATCTCAAGGCCGGTCAGGCCGAGCAGGCCAGGGCGTTTCTGGAGCAGGCCAAGGAGTCCAAAGACCCGGAGATTCTGGGACTGAAAGCCGCGCTGGAGCTGGCCGAGGGCGCGCCTACGGATGTCGGGGCCTTGCGCAATCGGATTGCGGCGGATGGGCGTGATTTCGATGCTTGGTACGATCTGGGCCGCGCGCTGGCGGCGCAGGGCGAAATGGCGGAGGCCATCGACGCGCTGCTGGAAATCGTCAAGTACCAGCCCGACCATCAGGCGGCGCGCGATTATCTGGTCAAGATTTTCACCGCTGTCGGCAACGACTCGCCCGTGGTGCGCGCCGGTCGTCGCCGCCTGTCCTCGATGCTCTTCTCGTAAGGTCCGCCCATGTCCGAAGCCGATACCGCCAAGCCGTCCGCCGAAATTGATCCGCGTCTTTTGGAAGCGCTGGTCTGCCCGGTGACGCGCCGTCCGCTGACCTATGACAAGGCGGCGCAGGAGCTGATCAGCCCGACGGCGGGGCTGGCCTATCCGATCCGTTCGGGCGTGCCGATCATGCTGGTCGATCAGGCGCGGAAATTCGAGCCGACCAAAGGGTGAGAAGGATAAAGGCAAAGGGCCATTGGCCCTTTGATCCCGTAACTTGTCC
>DATMTF010000220.1:0-3697 GCA_035565015.1 Asticcacaulis sp.
GTAAGACGTTGTTTTTTAGCTCCTGCTTGTTATGTCCCTGCGTCCTCGCGTCAGCCTGTCCGTCGATACGGCTCTCAATACCCTGATCATACGCTATATTGGCGATATGGACGGCGCGAGCCTCTACGCGCAATTGCTCGACCAGTTTCTCCGTCTTGGCGAACCTTGGACCTACGATCTGATTGTCGATTTCTCCCGTTATGAAGGCGTGCTGCTGACCAGCGACAATGAGGCGTTCGGTAAGGTCTGGGAAAATCTGGCGCAGGGACGCGATGCAGGTCGTCTGATGGCCATAGTCTCGCGCGACCCGCTTATCATCGCGCGCAAGGCTATCCGCGCCTATATCTTTCCCAACTACATCATCGACGTCTTCAATGATTGCGCCGAGGCTCAGACCTGGATTTGCCGGCGTAGAAATTTACAGCGCGCGGTTTGCGCTTGACCTGAGCGGCGTTTGCGCGTTTGACGGCGCGATGCGAATTTCCGACTTCGATTTTTATCTGCCTGAGGACCGCATAGCCCTGCGCCCGATGCAGCCGCGCGAGGCGGCGCGCCTGCTGCGTGTCGACGGCGATAGCCTGGCTGATGCGCAGGTCGGCGATATAGGCGGCTTTTTACGGCCCGGCGACCTGCTGGTGGTCAATGATACGCGCGTCCTGCCGGTGCAGTTGCACGGTCGCCGCCTTCGCGACGATGGCGAGGTTGCGCTGGAGGCCACGCTGATCAAGGCGTTGGACGGCGCGCGATGGCAGGCCTTTCTGAAGCCCGGACGACGGGTAAAGCCAGGCGACCGCGTGACTTTCGGCGATGCGACTTGCAACCTGCAAGCCGATATCGAGGCCAAGGGCGAGGATGGCGTTTACACCCTCGCCTTTCGCCATGCGCCGGACGTCGTTCTGGAACGCCTGCATATGATCGGCGCCATGCCGTTGCCGCCCTATATCCGTTCCAAACGGCGCGAAGACGAGCAGGACAAGGCCGATTACCAGACGGTGTTCGCGCGTGCGGAGGGTTCCGTGGCGGCCCCGACAGCCGGCTTGCATTTCACAACCGAATTGCTTGAAAAGCTTTCAGCGCAAGGTATCGGAATCGAACATATCACCCTGCACGTCGGCGCAGGCACCTTCCTGCCGGTCAAGGTCGAGAACACGGACGATCACATTATGCACGCCGAATTCGGCGTCGTAAGTGCGGACAGCGCCGCCCGCATCAACGCTGTGCGCGCCGCCGGGGGGCGTATAATTTGCGTCGGCACCACGTCTTTGCGCCTGCTGGAATCGGCCTGTGACGATCAGGGAATCATCCATCCGTTCGCAGCGGAGACCTCCATCTTTATCACGCCGGGCGTGCGCGTGCGCTCGTGCGACCTGCTGATGACCAATTTCCATCTGCCCAAATCGACCCTGTTCATGCTGGTCTGCGCGCTGACGGGAACGGACATCATGAAACGCGCCTATGCGCATGCGATTGCAACCGGCTATCGTTTCTTTTCCTATGGCGACGCCTGCCTGCTGACAAATACATCCCGATGAGCAGCTTTCCTTTTGAAATTCACGCCTCGCAAGGCCAGGCGCGCACAGGCGTTCTGAAGACTCCGCGCGGCGATGTTCCGACGCCGATCTTCATGCCGGTCGGCACGGCGGCGACGGTCAAGGCGCTGACGCTCGACATGGTGCGGCAGGCGCATGCGAAGATTATCCTCGGCAACACCTATCACCTGATGCTGCGTCCCGGTTCGGAGCGCGTGGCGCGGCTTGGCGGGCTGCATAAATTCATGGGCTGGGACGGCCCGATCCTGACTGATTCCGGCGGCTTTCAGGTGATGAGCCTGTCCAATATCTCCAGGGTCAAGGAAGAGGCTGTCACCTTCCAGAGCCATATCGACGGCTCGCGCCATGTGCTGTCGCCGGAGCGCTCAATCGAGATTCAGGCCGACCTGCTGGGTTCCGACATCGTCATGCAGCTTGATGAATGCGTGTCCTGGCCTGCCGACGAAAAGCGCGCACAGGAAGCGCTGCAATTGTCGGCGCGCTGGGGCCTGCGCTCCAAGCAGGCCTTCGGGACGCGCGACGCGCAGGCCCTGTTCGGCATCCAGCAGGGTTCGACCTTCGAGCATCTGCGCCGCGAATCGACGGAGCGTCTGCTCGATATCGGCTTCGACGGCTACGCCATCGGCGGGCTGGCGGTCGGCGAAGGCCATGAAGCCATGTGCGACACGCTCGATTATGCCGCGCCGCTGCTGCCGTGGGAGCGTCCGCGCTATCTGATGGGGGTCGGCAAGCCGCTCGACCTGCTGGAAGGCGTGGCGCGCGGCGTCGATATGTTCGATTGCGTACTGCCGACGCGCTCAGGCCGTCACGGTCAGGTCTGGACCTGGGACGGGCCGATCAATATGAAAAACGCCCGTTTCGCCGAGGACGATGCGCCGCTCGACCCGACCAGCGATTGTCCGGCCAGCCGCGACTACTCAAAAGCCTATCTTCACCATCTGGTGCGCGCTGAGGAGATTCTGGGTCAGGTGCTGCTGTCGTGGCATAACATCGCCTTCTTCCAGGCCCTGATGATCCGCATGCGCGCGGCGATCCTTGAAGGGACGTTCGACGACCTGCGCCGCGATCTGAAATCGCGCTGGCAAACCGGTCAGCGGTAGCGACGACGGGTCGGCTTGCGTTTTTTGACCGGCGCAGGCTGAGGGGTCGGCGCGGGTTGCGCCTGCTGATCGTCCGTATAGGTCTGGACATAGACGCGCGGCTTAAACCAGGACGGCGCGGCGGGCGGCGCACAATTCTTGTTCATGCCGACGCCTTTGAGATAGGCGCGCCGCACCTTGCCCGCCTGAATCGCCGTATCGACCTCGCGCTCATGCCGTTCGGCGCCGGTCATTTTGCGCACAATGCCGCGGAAAGGAATAATGCTGCGGCTGGCGCTGCGCACAGCGCCGACGGCGGCGTGATTGGCCATGCGCTGGCCCTTATCGGTCATGCTGTCATCGCCAACCGGCGCGGGCGGCTCATCGAAATCGGCGCCAAGCAGGGCGTCCAGTTGCGCCACCTCGCCCGCAATGGCCTCGCAGGTGTCAAGGCCCGTCAGATCATAGGGCTTGGTGATCGCGCTTTGCAGAATCGCGGGAATCGCCTGCCGTTTCAGGTTCAGGTCTTCCAGCGGCGCGGTGAAGGCATCGCCCCAATTATTGTCCTGCTGGGTGCTGGAGCGCATCGTGCCGTCCTCCGCACGTTCACGCTCATTTTGGTCGCGATGATCGGCGTCCGGTGCTTCCGTCGCCTGCGGCGTCGTCGCAGCGGGCGATTCGTTAATCTGATAATGCGGCTTGGACGCACAGGCCGTCATCATAACCGCATAGATCAAGGCCGCCGAAAACCAGCCGATGCGAACAGCGCCGTTACTCAGGCTGTGCGCCGCATCGTGCATTCTACATCCCCCAACGCTCTCAGGCCCAAAGCCCATGCACCGCCTCCGGCCAACCATGCGTCTGTTATACCGCAGGTTCAGCGTAAAAAAGCAATATCCAAAATTTAGGGGATTTTACTATCCCGCGCTTGCGAAACAGAAAAATCCCCTCTATGTCGTCCGTCACGCCCTGTTGAGCGCGGCTCTGTCCGCATCAGACGGCGTCATTGTCCTTGCTGTGAGCCCGTAGCTCAGCCGGCTAGAGCATCTGACTTTTAATCAGAGGGTC
>DATMTF010000221.1:0-6605 GCA_035565015.1 Asticcacaulis sp.
AAAGTTCTTTCGTGAAGCAAGTCTCAACATGAAAATTTTGTAATCCGTCCGCCCTTGTCAGCGCCCGCAAACCGGTTAGTTTCAACCGTATCTTATAACGCTAAGGCGGGGCGGCATGATGCGCGGCGTATTTCTGAACGGCTTGATGATGGCGACGGCGCTGGCTACGGTGGTGGTTATGCCCTCATACGCCCAGACCCAGACGACCACGGTGGCCAAACAGGTCGCCTCCAATCCCAATATCGCCGCAAAAGATGCGCCCGATCCGCGCGACTATCTCGACGATGTCGAAGGCGACAAGGCGCTGGCCTGGGTCAAGGCGCACAATCAGGCGACCTTCGATGCGCTGGAGAAGGATCCCCGCTTCGCGCCCGCTCAGGCCGAGATGCTGAAAATCCTGCAAGCCAGCGACCGCATTGCCTCTCCCGGCTTCGCGCACAACGACATGATCGACAATTTCTGGCAGGACGGAACCCATGTGCAGGGCCTGTGGCGGCGCACGACGTGGGACTCGTATAAGTCCGGCCAGCCGAAATGGGAGACCATCCTCGATCTCGACGCCCTGTCGAAGGCCGAGGGCAAGACCTGGGTGTTCCACGGCGCCGACTGCCTGCCACCCGCCTATAATCGCTGCCTGGTCAGCCTGTCCGACGGCGGCAAGGACGCCGATGTCGTGCGCGAATTCGACATCGATAAGCGCGACTTCGTCAAGGATGGCTTTACCTTACCCGAAGGCAAGCAGTCGGCGACCTGGCGCGACGCCGACACCCTCTATGTCACGCGCGAATGGACGCCGGGCGACGTGACCGCCTCAGGCTACGCCTATATCACCAAGGCGCTGAAGCGCGGCCAGAGCCTCGATCAGGCGGTCGAGATCTTCCGCGGCGACAAGGCCGACGTGTCCGCCGGTCGCAATGTGCTGCGCGATATCGACGGCCAATATGTGATGGACACCGCCTATCGCGGCCTCGACTTTTTCAATACCGAGCAGGCCTTCTATCCCAAGGATGAGAAGGTCGTCCTGCCCTTCCCGACCACAGCCAGCTTCGACGCCTATTATAAGGGTCAGGCCGTCTATCAGCTCAAGTCCGACTGGACCTCGGCCAGGGGGACGGTGTTCCACAACGGCGCCATCATCGCCTTCGACCTGAAGACCGCCCTGGCCGATCCGGCGCATGTCGAGCCCACCGTCCTGTTCATGCCCAATGAACACCAGTCGGTCGAAAGCGTCAGCCAGACGAAGAACCGCCTCATCCTGTCCATCCTGTCCAATGTGACCGGCGAGGCGCGCAGTTTCGATTTCAGCCCGAAAGGCTGGTCGTCGTTTAAGCTCGACCTGCCGGAAAACTCGACCCTCTCTGTCAGCTCCGCCGATGACGAAAGCGATCATCTGTTCGTCTTCTCCGAAGGCTTTTTAGAGCCTTCGACCCTTTACCGCGCCGATGCGGCCACGGGCAAAATCGAAAAGATCAGATCGAGCCCTGAACGCTTCGACGCCAAAGGCTTACAGGTGCAGCAGTTCTGGGCGACCTCAAAGGACGGGACGCAGGTTCCCTATTTTGTCGTGGCGCGCAAGGACATCAAGCTGGACGGATCGACCCCGACCCTGCTCTACGCCTATGGCGGCTTCGAGGTGTCGATGCAGCCCTCCTACTCGGCCTCGATCGGCAAGCTGTGGCTGGAAAAGGGCGGCGCCTATGTGCTGGCCAATATCCGCGGCGGCGGCGAATTCGGGCCGAAATGGCACGAGGCGGGCCTGAAAACCCATCGTCAGCGCATCTATGACGACTTCCAGGCCGTCGCCGAAGACCTGATCGCCAAGAAGATCACCTCGACGCCGCATCTCGGCATTATGGGCGGCTCGAACGGCGGGCTGTTGATGGGCGTGCAACTGACCGAGCGCCCGGACCTGTGGAACGCCGTGGTGATTCAGGTGCCGCTGCTCGACATGGTGCATTTCAACCACATGGCGGCGGGCGCCTCGTGGGAGGGCGAATACGGCAATCCCGACGATCCGGTCGAAGGCGCCTTTTTGCGTTCGATCTCGCCCTATCATAATGTCAAGGCGGGGGTCGCCTATCCGGAGCCCTTCTTCGAGACCTCGACCAAGGACGATCGCGTCGGCCCCGTGCATGCGCGCAAGATGGCCGCCCTGTTCGAAGATATGGGCCTGCCCTTCTACTATTATGAGAATACCGAAGGCGGCCATGCTGCGGCGGCGAATTTACAGGAACGCGCCCGCCGCTATGCGCTGGAATTCACCTACCTGTCCGAAAAACTGATGGACAGGTAAGAAATTTAAGGCTGCCGTCCTTTTTGCAGCGACTGGATCAGCCCGGCTTCGAAATCCATCAGCAGGTCGGCATACTCGATATCGTGCAGGGCGCGCGCGCCCTTGCGCAGGGTGCGCGCCATGCGGAATCGCCAGAAGGAGACGATATGATCCAGCGTGCCGATCTTCTCGCCCAGTTCCACAAACAGGCTTGAGCCGTAGCGTAGAAACCGGCGAAACGGCTCCGGATCGCGGCGATTGGCCAGCGCCTTATAGACCTCGTCATATTCGCTTAAGGTGATGCGCGCGTCGTTCAGCACGGCGGCGATGGCGCGGGCGACGCGCGGCACGGCTTTTTGCAGATAGAGGCTGGTGGCGTCGCTGCTCTTGGCGCGCGGCCTGATCGCGCCCAGACCGCTCAGCACCTCGCGCACCCCGGCCTGCAATTCGCGGTGCCGCCATTTGTAATAGAGGAAGCCGCGCCAGCACATAATGCCTTCCTGAAACGCCTCGTCGTCCATGCGCAGGGTTTCGCGCAACGGATCGAGATCCTTGTGCAGTTCGTCGGACAGGATGCGATTGCCCAGCTTGGCCGCCCCCTTCCCACGCTTTTGCCCGAAGGCGACATTGACGAGGTTTTCGATTTCCTGCGCCGTGAAGGCGGCCATCGACTTCAGGTCGGAGGCGGAAATCTGGAAATAGACGCCCGACGGCTGAAACCCGGCCTTGTTCAGGTGTTCGCGCAGCAGGAACGGATCGAGCGACGGCAGGTTGTCGATGCAGCGCAGCACCTTGGCGTCGCGGTTGCGCCCGACGTCCTCAATGCCGAGATAGGACCGCATCAGCTCTTCATAGCGGCTCTGACGGAAGAAGAAGGAGCGCCCGCCCAGGCGCAGATCGTAAGGATCATAGGGCAGAATGATCTTGGTCACGGTCTGGCGCCCGCCCGGAAACAGGTGGCGCTCGTCCAGCCGCAGCGTGTGTTTGAGGATCAGGGCGCGGTTGAGGCCCGAATTCTCGAACATCGGCCTGTCGCGATAATTCGGGTTTTCATGAAAGGCGATATAGAGCTTGGCCAGATTCAGCACGCGCGAACTGGCCCAGGTGCGGCTTAAATGGCCGAGATTGCGGATCTCGCGCACCGAGATAAAGTCGCTGTCATTGGTCAGGGCCGTGACGGCGGGAATCGGTTGCATGTGTTTCATGCCGCGCGGCCTTCATTGTAACGGGCGACCAGCGCCAGTGCGTCCTCGAAATCCATCAGGATGTCGCCATAGTCGATAGCGCTCAGGCCGAGGTTCTGGCCCTGGCCGTTCTGCGCCTGCGTGACACGGTAATTCCAGAAGGAGCTGATATGGCTGAGAATGCCGATGCACTCGCCCAGTTCGTAAAACAAACCCGGCCCGTCGAGCAGGAAGCGACGGAAGGGACCGGGATCGCGGCCACGGATCAGGGCGTGATAGGCTTCGTCATAGATGGCGAGCACGCGCCCGGTATGGGCAACCGCCTCGATGATGCGTTTGGCCAGACGCGGACGCGCCTCGCGGAAATAGTCGCGCAGGGCTTCGTCGCAGCCGCCTGACGGCTGATAATTCGACAGGGCCTCCAGCACGCGCCGCATTTCGTCGCGCAGGCCGCTCTGGCGCCATTTGAAATAGAGGAAACCGCGCCAGGAAAAGATTCCGTCGGAAAACTCCGCATCGCTCATGTTCAGCGTGGTCATCAGCGGGCGCAGCTCGGCGTCCAGTTCGTTGGACAATATCTTGCCCGTCAGCTTGCCCGCCGCATCGCCGCCTAAGACGTTGGAAAAGGCGGCGCGCACCAGTTGCTCGATCTCGCTGTTGGCGAAGCCGACCATGCGCTGCACGTCATAGGGCGAAATCTTCAGATAGCAGGCCGCCGGTTTGAAGCCGTGGCGCGATAAATGTTCGCGCACCAGGAACGGATCGAGCGACGGCAGGGCGTCGAGCAGGCGCAAAACCTGCACGTCGGGGTGGCCGGAGGCGTCATCGGTGCGGAAGTGCGAACGGCAGAACAGGTCAAAGCCGTTCTGCCCGACCAGAACCGACTGGCCGCCCAGCTTCAGATCGTTCGGGTCGAACGGCAGCACGACCTTGGTGGCGGTGCGGCGCTGGCGCAGGAACAGGTCGCGCTCATTGGCGCGCAAGGTGTGCTTGATCAGGATCGCCTTGTTCATCTGCGTGTCGCGGAAGAAGGGCTTGCCGAGATAGTCCTTGTCCAGCCCGCTGGCCAGGTGAACCAGAGACAAATTCAAGACGCGCGAGGTCGAGGCCGTGGCGCTTAAGTGGCCCAGATTGCGCACGTCGCGGGCATTGGCGCCGCCGCTCCTGTCGAAATCCCCCGCCATCAGGCGCGCGCCCGTTTCTGGACGCTGCGGCGCGCCACCAAAGTATCGAGATGATTGACGATCTCAAGCGCCTCCGCCTGCGCGTCGGGCGGCATGTCGCCAAGCTGGATCAGGGCGTCGAAATGCACGTCCAGCACATCGGGCTCGGCCTTCTGACCGAACAGGCGCACATAATGGTTCAGCGACGCCGCCGCCCGCTCGATCAGCCGCATGCGCAGATCGTGGGCCGCCGTCTGACTGGCGATCAGGCGCGTCACCGCCGTATTGACCGCCTTGCGGTCCAGAGCGCCCTTATCACCCAGTCGTTCGCGCAGACGCCTGACCTCTTCCGTCGCCGCCGCGCGCGCATCCGGATGCGGTTCGCCGCTGACCGGAATATCTCCGGCCCGACGGCCCACGCCGGGATGCGACGCCGCCTTGCGTCGACGGCGGTCGGGACCGGCGTAGGTTTCTGCGGCGATAAAACGGCGGCGGCGCGTTAAAGCGCTGACCACGGCGCGCAGCAGGGAGGCGGTCGAGAACGGCTTGACGACAAATTCATCAACCCCCGCCAGACGCGCCTGATCGACGTCGCGCGCGCGCTGCCGCGCCGTCAGCATGACGATGGGCGTCTGCGAATTGGGAAAGCGCGGATCGCCGGTCAGGGCGGCGTGACGTATGTTTTCGGTCAGTTCGACGCCCGACATGCCGGGCAGGTTCCAATCCAGAATCATCAGATCGGGCGGATGTGCGGCGATCATCTCAATCGCCTGTTCGGCGTCGCGGGCGTAATAGAGATTGCTGAAACCGGAGGCGCGCAGCAGTTCCATGACCAGTCGGCGCGACGCGTCATGGTCCTCGACGACGAGGACCGGCACGATGGCTGGATCGAGTTTGCGCCGCAGGCGCTGGAGCGGAGTCGACAACACGGTCATCAGATGCGAAAAGAAAAACGACGCCAACCCCCATGACTGGCTGGCCCAGCCTAACCGCAACCCCTTAATGTGTTGTTGATCAAGTAACTGATTTTTGTAGTTAATTTTCCGTTTTCCATTATAAACGCCGCCTTAACGCCGCATCATCTAGAATCGCCTCATGAACCGTCGCAGCCTCTTTCTTCGCACATTCCGCTTGGCGTCCGCCCTGGGTTTCGCGGCCAGTCTGGCGCCCAATCTTGCGCCCGTCGGGTCCGCCCTGGCGTCTGAAGCCAAGAAGAAGGGCGGCGGCGAAGGCTATACCCAATTCCCGACCATGACCGTCTTCACCGACGCCGGACGCCTGCGGCACGGCGTGATGAGCGTCGATATGGGTCTTTACAGCGACAATCCGAAACTGGTCGCGCAGATCAAACTCTACGTCCCGCGTTTGCAGGACGCCTATGTCACGGTTTTGCAGGGCTATGCCGGCAATCTGAACCGCACGTCGCTGGTCGACACCGGCTATGTCGCCGCGCAGTTGCAGGCCGCGACCGACCGGATTCTGGGCGTTACGGGCGCCAAGGTGCTGCTGGGCTCAATTATCATCAATTAAGCGTTTTTGCATTGCAGGCAGTATCTTTCGGCCATAGTTTCGACAGGCTGACCGGATAGGGTCTGCGGTAACCTGCGGAGGCATCGCATGACGTCATCATCCTCCCCGTTTGAAAGCGGCCTGAAGCTGATGGAGGCGCAAAGCCAGTTGGCGGCGCGCAGCCTGATCAATCTGATCGAAATGATCTCAACCAGTTCGCATCGCTATGCCGAAGACACCGGCAAGTTCACGCGCGAGGCGCTCGACCTGATGAACGCCGCCGCGGCGACGCAGGACGCGGTCGCTCTGGCGGACCTGCAAAAGCGCTGGGCCGAGACCTGCCTGAAATACGGTCAGGAGCGCACCGCCGCCACCATGCACTTTGTTGAACAATGCGGTCAGCAGGCGCTGAACATCGCCGCGCGCCACGCCCACCCGACCGGCGGCGCCGACGCGCCCAAGGACTAAAGCCTACCC
>DATMTF010000222.1:0-4831 GCA_035565015.1 Asticcacaulis sp.
AACGACGGCCACGCGTATTCGCGGCAGGCTTCGGGCCCCTTGCAATATGACCTCGTAGTGATCGGCCTCGGGGTTATGGACAGTGTCGGGGGACATGGCGTTATTTCTGGTGAACATAAAGCCCCGGCGCGTCCTCGCGCGGAGGGAAACGGCTGTTGCCGAGAGCGGTTGGCGCGGCGACCGGTTCTCCCAGGTCATGGCTTATCAGCCATGCGCGCCAGGCAAGCCACCACGAACCGTCTTCGAGCCTGGCCTGCTCCCGCCAACGCTCAGGCGACAGAAAGGGCGTGCCCTGGACGTGATTCTTAATCCGATAGCACCGGGCCGGATGACCGGGTTCGCTGACGATGCCGGCGTTGTGGCCGCCATTGGTCAGGACGAAGGTCACGTCGCCTGACGTCATCAGGTGGATCTTGTAGACCGAGCGCCAGGGCGCCACATGATCGCTCTCCGTGCCGACCGCGAAGACGGGAACCGTGATGTTTTCGGGAGCGACAGTCGTCCCGAAGACCGTAAAATGCCCGTCAGCGAACTCATTATCGAGGAACAGACGCTGGAGGTACTCGCTGTGCATGCGATAGGGCATGCGGGTCGCGTCGGCGTTCCAGGCCAGGAGGTCGAACATGCGGGACCGTTCCCCCTGCCAGTAGTCGTGGACCATGTGCGACCAGATGCTGTCGCTGGAACGCAGCATCTGAAAGGCGCCGGCCATCTGGCGGGTGTCCAGATAGCCAGGACCGCGCATCATGTTCTTAAGGTAAGCGACCTCGGAATCGGTGATGAAGACCATCATCTCGCCGGCCTCGGCGAAGTCGCCCTGAGCCGCGAAGAGGGAGAGGCTGTTCAGGCGTTCGTCGCCGCGCTCGGCAAGCCAGGCTGCGAAAATCATCGCCAGCGTACCGCCGAGACAATAGCCGGCCAGATCGATTTTCGTATCCGGCACGATCGCCGAAACCGCGTCGAGCGCCGCCAGCGCTCCCTCGCGGACGTAGTCGTCCATACCCTTATTACGGTCTTCGCCGGTCGGGTTCTTCCACGAAACCATAAAAACGGCGTGGCCCTGGCCGACCAGCCAGCGCACAAGCGAGTTCTCCGGCGACAGGTCCAGAATATAGTATTTCATGATCCAGGCTGGCAGGATCAGAACCGGCGTCCGGACCACCGACGTGGTCGTGGGCGCGTACTGGATCAGCTCCATCAAGTCATTGCGAAAAACAACCTTCCCAGGGGTGACCGCGACCGCCTTGCCGGGAAGAAAGGCTTCCATGCCTTCCGGGCGTCGGCCCGTCAGCCGCAGCCGCCAGTCTTCGAAGGCGTGGATTGCGCCCTCGATCAGGCTGCGGCCGCCCGTTCTCTGCGCCGCCGCCTGAATTTCGGGGTTGGTGCTCAGGAAATTGGCGGGCGAAAAGGCGTTGAGAATCTGGTGGGCGGCGAAGTTGACTCCATGTTCGTGCGCCGGCGAAAGACCAGGGACGCCAAGCGTCGCGCGGTCCCAGAACGCTTCGGCCAGCCGAAAACCGCGCACGTACTGACACCATGGCCATTGCCGCCACAGCGGAGAGGTAAAGCGCGAATCGCGTGCGCTTGAACGAGGATTGACCTCGTCACCGGCATGAATCCAGGCGAAGGCCGCCAGTTCGGCCATCCGTCCAGGACAGAGCGCCAGTTGCATCAACCAGGAGACGTAGGTTCCGGTCAGACCCGCCGGCGTGAGGCCGAACGTGAAGCGCGAGAGCCACCCTTGCCACGCCTGATCGGTTTGCTCCGTGAGCATGCTGACCGTGTTTGCGATCTTGGGGCCGCCACTGGTCGTTTCCTCGATGTGCGCGTTCGTCATGACCCGGCTCCTACGACAGCAGGTCGCAGGTGAAGGCGTCGGCCATGCCGTCGTTGTTCGTTCCGGAAAAACCAGTGCTTGGCCAATTCGGAGGCGGCGAGATAGATGAAGGTAATCACGCCGACCCCGAAAAGGATCGGAAGCGGCAGGGGAACAAGACCGAACCAGGCGCCGGCAAGCGTATAGGGCAGCGCCACAGCGATCAGACTCATCCCTGCCGACAGCGACAACAGCCAGCGGCTAGGATGGCTCTTCCATATAGGTCGCCGAGTACGGACGACCAGAACGATCGCCAGTTCGGTGACCAGAGATTCAACGAACCAGCCGGTCTGGAACAGGGCTTCGGCTCGGTCGGAGCCATACAGAAGAAACAGGAAAGTCAGGACGTCGAAAGCGGAGCTTATCAATCCGAAAACGATCATGAAGCGCCGGATATAGCCGATATCCCAGCGTTTGGGCGCGCGGGTAATGTTGCTTTCCACCCTGTCCGTGGCAATGGCCATCGATGGAATATCGGACAGGAAATTGTTGAGCAGGATCTGCTTGGCCGCCAATGGCAGGAACGGCAGGAAAAAGGACGCCAGGGCCATGCTGATCATGTTGCCGAAATTGGCGCTGGTCGTGATCGAGATATATTTGAGCGTGTTGACGAAAGTGCGGCGGCCATCATGAACGCCGGTGAGGAGCACGCTCAGATCCTGACGAAGCAGAACCATGTCAGCGGCTTCACGGGCGACCTCGACGGCCGTATCCACCGATATGCCGATATCGGCTTCGTGCAGGGCAGGCGCATCGTTGACGCCGTCGCCGAGATAGCCGACGACGTGGCCGGCACGGCGCAAGGCGGCGATGATACGCTCCTTCTGGTCGGGGTCAATCTCAGCGAAGATGTCGGTTCGCCCGACCGCTGCGAATAGTGCGTCTTTTGACATCCGGCCGATTTCGTCACCGGTCAGCAGAGCCGGAGCGGTGAGACCGACAGCATCGGCGACATGGCGTGCGACATAACGGTTGTCGCCAGTGATCATCTTAAGATGTATGCCCCGGCCCGCCAGAGCCTTCAGCGTCTCGCCCATGCCGGTTTTCGGCGGATCCATGAAGAGCAGGAAGCCCGCCAGGTCGAGGCGCGTCTCGGCCTCGCGTGTTATGGCTTCACTGTCATCAAGATTACGGCAGGCGACTGCGAGGATGCGAAAGCCCTGCTTGCTCCAGGAACGGAAGCGTTCCAACATCGCCAGTCTGCTGGCGGCGTCAAGGGGAATGCTTCCGCCGGAGGAGACGGCGCCGCTACATTGAGCCAGCACATTGTCGACGGCGCCCTTGCAGATCAGGAGAAGCCGACCGCTGGATATGCGAACAGCCACCGAAAGCCGTTTGCGCTCGAAATCGTAGGGAACCTCGCCCGCCTTTATCTGATCATCGCGCAGGCGAGCGGATGGGGCGACCGCAAGGATGGCGTCGTCGAGCGGGTTCTTCATTCCGGTCTGCAGCCGGGCATTGGTCATGGCCAGTTGCAGCACGTCATTGGAGGGGGCGCCGCTCCAGTCAACGGCGGCGTCCATACGGATGGAGCCCTGGGTCAATGTGCCAGTCTTATCCGTGCACAATATATCCATGCTGCCGAGATTTTCGATGGCCTCTAGGCGGCGCACGATTACGCCGTCCGCGGCCATCCGTCGCGCTCCGCTTGCCAGAGTGACGCTGATGATGGCGGGAAGAAGCTCCGGCGTGATCCCGACGGCCAGCGCCAGGGAAAACAGGAGTGAATCGATGATCGGTCTGTGGAGAAGCAGATTGGCGACAAGAACGATCGGCGCCATGGCCAGCATGATCTGGGTCATCAGGTTGCCGAACCGCCGGATGCCTTTTGAAAAATCCGTTTCCGGCGCCTGCCGCGCGACGGCCCGCGCGATTCTGGCGAATTCCGTTTGGTTTGCGGTCGCGGCGATGAGAACGGTCGCCGTGCCGCTGCGTACCGAGGCGCCGGCAAAGACGGCGTTGGATCGCCGGGAGATATCGGCGTCCGCAGGGCTGACGCCCGCCGCCTTAACGACGGGGAAGGTCTCCCCGGTCAGGACCGCCTCGCTGACGTTCAGGTCGGACGCTTCGACAATGACGCCATCGGCGGGAATCAAGTCGCCCGCCGAAAGCAGGATCAGGTCGCCGGGAACAACTTCATCGGCCGGGACGATAACGGCGCGACCGTCGCGCCTGACATTGACCTTGTGAGCCAGGCGGGCTTGCAGGGCATAGACGGCGCGCGACGCGCTCCATTCTTGAGTGAAGCTAAGTGCGCAACTCAGGAAGACGATCGCGGCGATGATCGCAGCCTCGTGGCCCTGTCCGACGGCGACCGAGATCATGGTCGCCACGATCAGGATCAGCACCAGGGGGCTGCGGAATTGACGCAGAAGAACGACCAGGGCCGGTTGGCCATGCCGGGCGCACACGCGATTGGCGCCCCAGGCCTTAAGCCGGTCTGCGGCCTCGCCGCTGGTCAAGCCGGCGGTTCGCGAGCCGAGAACCGACAGGAGTTCTGTCGCCGGGTGTGTCCAATAATCAGCGACGTCCAACAGGCTTGGGTTGGTGGTCTGTGGCATCTGGATCGGCTCGCGTGACTGGACATTCGGAGCCATTCAGCACGCTTTGCAGTTCGCGCATTTGAGTGCGATCAAAGGTCCGCGGATTCGTGCAGAAGTTTCATCGACAGACCGCAATTATAGTAGGTTAACGGCATGGCCCCCTCGCGGTTGTGGCTGGCCGTCGGCGGCTCTACGGGTGTTTGCGGCGTTTGCGGCGTTTGCTGCAGCGTCGCTTTGTCTCGGTCGAGCCTATGCCCTAAAACAAAGACTTAGGGCGCCGATCTGATTCCATCAGATCGAAAAGCGCCCTAGCCTGGAGGGTCGAGATGATGGTTGGAAATTCGACCGTGAAAAGCTTCCGGCGCAGGTCCGCGCCTTGCTCAGGCGGTCATGTCCTCAAGCGCGTCCCAGC
>DATMTF010000223.1:0-3069 GCA_035565015.1 Asticcacaulis sp.
CCGTTATCAAGACAAGGTGAACGCCGGTTCGGGTCTCCGGACCGGCGTTTTCATATTTCATTCATGGTTTGCGGCTGACATCGCGACTGTGTCTGAAATGGCGGTGTCCTATGCGTATCCTGTTGTCTGTCTGTCTGATCCTGCCCTTGCTGGCGGCCTCCGCCGCCCTGGCGCAACCCGGTCGCGCCGCGTTCGAGGCGCTGGACCTGATCAATGCGGCGCGCGCCGAACATGGCTGTCAGCCCCTGCGCCTCGATGCGCGCCTGACCGCCGCCGCCGAACGCCAGAGCCGCAGCATGGCGCGCACCCACGTCTTTTCGCACAATGATCCTGACGGCTCGACGCCCGCCGCGCGCGTCAGCGCCACCGGCTATGTCTTCCAGATGGTCGGCGAGAACATCACCGCCAACAGCGACGATCCGCGCGACGCGGTCGCGACCTGGATGAACAGTCCCGGCCACCGCGCCAATATCTTGACCTGCGCCTATCGCGAGACCGGCATCGCGGTTGCGGACGGCGCGGGCGATGCGGCGACGCGCGGCTACGGCGCCTACTGGACGCAGGTTTTCGCCATGCCGGGTCCGGGTCGGGATCAGCTCGCCGGGCGATAGAGGTCCATGACGATGCGCCAGCCGGTCGGCTCGGCCTTGTCCTTGCGCCAGACGCGGACATAATAGCCCTTGACGCCGCTGGCGTCGGCGGCCTGCCCCCAGGTCGTCCCGAAATCGCCCGCCACCGACGGGGTGGTCGCGCCGAGGCTCCAGGTCAGACCGGCGGGGCGCGCCGCCAGCGCCGCCGCCACGGCGTCCGGCGTGGCCGCAGGCGCGGCGCTGTCGCTCAGCACGTCGGAGATTGGCGTCAGATAGCCGGTATAGGCGGTGTTGGCGTCCTGCGTCGCCAGCGCCTTGTCGAGCGCGCCGTCGGCGGCGTTCAGCTCGTCCCAGGCGGTTTTCGGGCTGTCGCTCTGCGCAAACGGCGGAATATCGCCGCCCAGCGCGGTCTTAGCGGGCAGGGAGGCGGCGTCCGCCGTCCCCGCCGTCGTGTCGATGATCCATTTCCACGAGCCGTCGGCCTGCTTCTGCCATACGGTCAGGAACCAGCCCGCCTTGTCCCCGTCGGTCCAGCCGCCGAGATCGTAGCCGAGATCTCCGGAACCGGCCATGCCGGTGCGCGACGGCCACCATGTCAGGGTCGAGGCGGCGTCCGGTTCGGCCTGCTTGTCGGCCAGTTGCGCGTGACTCTTCACCGGCGCCGGTTCAAAGCTCAGCGCGTCCGGCGTGGACCAGGCGAAAAACCCTTTGTCGTGGCCGTGCGTCGCGGTGAAGGCGGCGAAATCCTGCTCGGCCTGCACGATGGCGTTGGCGGCCGCAGCCGGGGGCGGCGCGGGCTTCTTCGTCTTCGCCACAGCGGGCGACCCCGCAAGAACCAACAGAGATGTCGCCAGAAGCAGGTGTTTCAGCATGTCGCCCTCAGCCATGTGGTTGCAGAAGCGATTATCCTGCAATGCAACATGCGTTTTGGCAAGACGATGATTAACTTTTGTTAAGCTTTTGCAGGCCGCGATCCAGCGCCCGGATCAGATCGCCTGCGTCTTCAAGCCCGATGGACAGGCGCAACAGTCCCTCAGTAATGCCCGCCGTCGCCTGCGCCTCCGGCGACATGGCCGCGTGGGTCATGCTGCCCGGATGCACGATCAGACTCTCGACGCCGCCCAGCGATTCCGCCAGCGAAAACAGCTCGATATGGGCCAGCAGCGCCTTGACCGCCGCGAGCCCGCCCTTCAGCTCAAAGCTCATCATGGCGCCGAAGCCCTTTTGCTGACGTCTCGCCAGCTCATGCTGCGGATGCGAAGCAAGCCCCGGATAATGCACGACCGCCACCATGGGATGCGCGTCGAGAAACGCCGCAATCGCCTGCGCGCTCTCCTGCTGCTGGCGCAAACGCACGAACAGGGTGCGCACCCCGCGCAGCGTCATGTAGGAATCGAACGCCGCCGGGGTCGAGCCCAGGCAATTGGCCCACCAGCGATAGCTGACCACATCCTCCGGCGTCGTGCAGACCAGCGCCCCGCCGATGACGTCGGAATGGCCATTGATATATTTGGTCGTCGAATGGACGACGAAATCCGCCCCGAACTTAATCGGGTTCTGCAAGGCGGGCGACAGAAAGGTGTTATCGACCGCCACCTTCGCCCCGGCCTTATGCCCCATGGCGATCAGCTTTTCGAGATCGACCAGCCGCATCAGCGGATTGGACGGCGTCTCCAAAAGCAGCAAGGCCGTCGGCTCGGACAGGGCCGCTGCAATCGCCGCGTCGTCGCCCTGATCGACATAGACAAGATCAATGATCCCCTGCTTATGACGCGCATTCAACAGCCGCTGCGTGCCGCCGTAACAGTCGTGCGGAACCACGACGCGCTTGTTTCCGGGCAGGTCCTGCCACAGCAGGTCGAGCGCCGCCAGACCGGACGCCGTCATCACCGCGCCCGCCCCGCCTTCCAGCTCGGCGATCACCTCGGCGATCACGTCGCGCGTCGGATTGCCGGAGCGCGCATAGTCATAGCCGCGCTTCTCGCCAAAGCCCGCGAACGAATAGTTGGTGGTCAGGTAAAGCGGCGGCATGACCGCGCCGTGCGTCGGGTCGGCGTCCACGCCGATATTGACGGCCTTGGTGGCGAGGGCGGCGTCTTTGAGATAGTCCTTGGTCATGGCTCTTTACGCTAAAGAAGTGCGGACAATATCGGACACAAGCTTGATTTCCTTCAGGAAAGCATCATGCCCGTAAAGCGAGGGGAAGTCGATGAACACGCTGTCGGCTAACTGCTCGTGCAGCAGCTTCATATCGTCATACGGCACCAGCCGGTCGGTCGGCACGGCGGCCAGAAACACCTTGGCCTTAATCTTTTTCGGATCGACGCGGTGGCGGTCCAGACTGTCCGACATCGAGATCCAGCGATTGACGTCCGTGGCCGCATAGGCGTCGCCGCGCGCGCGCAAATAGCCGCACACCGTATAATTCCCGCCCGCCTCTTCCGGCGGCGGGCCGTCGAAGCGCTCGGCG
Organism: Asticcacaulis sp.; assembly: GCA_035565015.1. GTDB lineage: Bacteria > Pseudomonadota > Alphaproteobacteria > Caulobacterales > Caulobacteraceae > Asticcacaulis. The sequence goes on from DATMTF010000223.1 coordinate 3,061, forward strand.
AACTCGGCG
>DATMTF010000224.1:0-14818 GCA_035565015.1 Asticcacaulis sp.
GGCGAAAGGCCGCCCCGTTCTTCCGCGCGGTAAATCAGTCCGTATAGGCCAGACGCGGCTGACGCGCCGCCCGCGTCTCATCAAGACGCTTGGCCGGGGCCAGGTAGGGCGCGCCCTTGAACCGCGTCGTGTCGCCCGCCTTCGCCGCTTTGGCCAGGGCGCACAGCACCGCGATAAAGCGGTCCAGTTCGTCCTTCGATTCGGTTTCGGTCGGCTCGATCAGCATGGCGCCATGCACGACCAGCGGGAAGTACATGGTCATCGGGTGGAAACCCTCGTCGATCATCGCCTTGGCGAAGTCGAGCGTGGTCACGCCCGTGTCTTTCAGCCATTCGTCATCGAACAGGGCTTCGTGCATGCACGGCCCGTCCGGGAAGGGCACGCTCATCAGGTCGCTGAGCGAGGCCTTGATGTAGTTGGCGTTGAGCACCGCATCCTCGGCGACCTGACGCAGACCGTCCGAACCGTGGCTGAGCATATAGGTCAGGGCGCGGATGAACATGCCCATCTGGCCGTGGAAGGCGCACATGCGGCCAAAATTGGCGGCGCTGGAGACTTCATCGTGTTCGAGCAGGCCGAATCCGCCACCGGCGCTGACCACCCACGGCTTGGGCGCGTAAGGGGCCAGCGCTTCGGACAGCACCACCGGGCCTGCGCCCGGCCCGCCGCCGCCGTGCGGGGTCGAGAAGGTCTTGTGCAGGTTGATGTGCATGGCGTCCACGCCCAGATCGCCCGGACGCACGCGCCCGACAATGGCGTTGAAGTTCGCGCCGTCACAATAGAAGTAGGCGCCCGCCGCATGGGTGACGCGCGCGATCTCGATAATGTCGCGCTCGAACAGGCCGCAGGTGTTCGGATTGGTGACCATAATGGCGGCCACGTCCGGTCCCAGCTTGGCCGACAGGTCCGCGACATCGACGCGGCCGTCCTCGGTCTGGGCGACCTCCTTGACCGTATAGCCGACAAAGGCGGCGGTCGCCGGATTGGTGCCGTGCGCCGAGGTCGGGACCAGCACGGTGCGGCGATGGCCCTGCCCCCTCGCCTCATGCGCCGCCTTGATGGCCAGCAGGCCGCACAGCTCGCCGTGCGCGCCCGCCTTGGGCGACAAAGCGACGGCGGGCATGCCGGTCAGGGTCTTGAGCCAGTGCGCCAGCAGGTCCATCAGGCCCAGCGCGCCCTGCACCGTGCTGACGGGCTGGAGCGGGTGAATGTCGCCGAGCCCCGGAAGACGCGCCATCTTTTCATTGAGGCGCGGATTGTGCTTCATGGTGCACGAACCGAGCGGATAGAGCGCCAGGTCGATGGCGTGGTTCTTCTGCGACAGGCGCACATAGTGGCGCATGGCTTCCGGCTCGGTCAGGCCGGGCAGGCCCAGATCGTCCCCGCGCAGCAGGCCGTCGAGATCATCCGCCTTGATCTCCATATCGGCAAAATCGACGCCGGTGCGCGTATAGTCGTCCTTCTCGAAGATCAGCTTTTCGTTCTGCAACAGGCCGCGACCGCCGGTCAGGGTCTTGAACGAAGTGGTTTCGATATCGAAGTCCGGCGCTGTGGGACGCCCCAAATTGTTCATGCTCATTGGGCGATCTCCTTGAGCGCGGCGACAAGCGCGGCCATATCGGCCTCGGACACGGTTTCGGTAACGGCGAGTATCAGGTGGTTCTCGAAGCCCGGTTCGTTTTGCAGGCGCGCGAACGGCGCGCCGCCAAGGATGTTTTTCGCGGCCAGGGCCTCAACTACGGGCGTGGCGGCAAGCGGCAGCTTCACCGTAAACTCATTGAAGAAGCGCGGCGTGACGATCTCGAAACCGGCCTCAGTCAACTGGTCCTTCAGCTTATGCGCCTTGGCGTAATTGATCTTCGCCACGCGCTTCAGCCCCGTCTCGCCCAACAGGCTCATATGGATCGAGAAGGCCAGCGCGCACAGGCCGGAATTGGTGCAGATGTTCGAGGTCGCCTTGTCGCGCCGGATGTGCTGCTCGCGCGTCGAAAGCGTCAGCACGAAGCCGCGCTCGCCATCGGCGTCCACCGTCTCGCCGCACAGGCGGCCCGGCATCTGGCGCAGATATTTTTCTTTCGCCGCAAACAGGCCGACATAGGGGCCGCCGAACGACAGGGGCACGCCGATCGACTGGCCTTCGACCGCCACCACATCCGCCCCCATCTCGCCAGGGCTTTTCAGCAGGCCCAGCGACATGGCCTCAGTCACCACGACGATCAGCAAGGCGCCTGCGGCCTGCGCGGCCTCGGCAATCTTCGTCACATCGGTCGCCGTGCCGAAGACATTGGGCGTTTGTACGACGACGCAGGCTGTATTGGCGTCGATATGTTTCAACACCTCGGCCTCATCATCGACCGCGATGGCGCAGGCCTCGGTTTCGATACCGACCGCATGGGCCAGGGTCTCGACCGTCTCGCGATAGTGCGGATGCAGGCCGCCCGACAGCACGGCCTTGCCGCGCCGCGTCGCGCGCGTCGCCATCAGCACGCCCTCGGCGGCGGCGGTCGAACCGTCATAGAGCGAGGCGTTGGCCACCGGCATTCCTGTCAGGCGCGCCACCTGCGACTGGAACTCGAACAGCACCTGCAACGTCCCCTGCGCGATTTCCGGCTGATAGGGCGTATAGCTGGTCAGGAATTCCGAGCGCTGGATGATGTGATCGACCGTGGCCGGGATGTGGTGGCGGTAGGCGCCCGCTCCCACGAAGAACGGCGCCTTGGAAGGCGACAGGTTCTGCGCGGCAAAGACGTTGAGTTGCGCCTCGACCTCCATCTCGCCCGCCACTTTCGGCAGGTCCACGGGGCCGTCGCGGCGCGCGCTTTGCGGCACGTCCACAAACAGGGCGTCGATATCGGGGACGCCGATCTTTTCCAGCATGGCCGCGCGGTCATTCGCGCTCAGCGGCAGGTATCGCATACGGGGACTTTCAGAACAGGATTACAGGGTTTCCAGATAGGCGTCATAGGCGGCCTGATCCATCAGCCCGTCCAGTTCGGAGAAATCCGCCAGCGTGATGCGGGCGATCCAGCCGCCCGCTTCCGGCACGGCGTTGATGGTCTCTGGCGCGTTCGGCAGGTCAGTATTGACCTCGACCACCTCGCCCGACACCGGCGCATAGACGTCCGACGCGGCCTTGACGCTTTCGACCACGGCGAAGGCGTCGCCCTGTTTCAGCGTCTTGCCGACTTCGGGAAGTTCGACGAACACCACGTCGCCCAGGGCCTGAGCCGCGTAGAGTGAGATGCCGACAAAAGCGAGATCGCCTTCGACGCGCACCCATTCATGGTCCTTGGTGAATTTCATATCTGGCCCCTTTGCTCAGGCTTTCGGTTTGCGGTGATAGCCGTTCGGCACGAACGGCAGGCTGACGATTTCAGCGGCGTAAGACTTGCCGCGCACTTCCAGTTTCAGGGCGGTCCCGATGGCGGAAAAGGCGGGCGGCACATAGCCCATAGCGATGGAGTAGCCGAGGCTCGGCGACGGACCGCCAGAGGTAATGACGCCAAGCTCCGCGCCGTCCGCGCTCAGGATTTTCGCGCCTTCGCGCGCGGGCGGGCCTTCCAGCACGCGGATGGCGACGCGGATGCGGCTCAGATCGCCCGCCTTCTGCTTGCGAATCCGATCAATGCCCTTGATATCGCCGCGCTCCAGCCGCGATTTCTGCATGGCGAAGCCGAGATTGGCCTCGACCAGGGTGTAGCCTGCGTCCATTTCATGCCCGTACAACGGCATACCGGCTTCGAGGCGAAGCGAGTCGCGCGCGCCGAGGCCAATCGGCTTGACCTGCGCATAGCTCAGCAGCTTGTCCCACAACTCGCCGACATGCTCGGCGAGGAAGCTGATTTCAAAGCCGTCCTCGCCCGTATAGCCGGTGCGCGAGATAAAGGCTGTTTCGCCCAGAAGATCGAATACGCCGCAATCCATGAAATACATCTGCGCCGCGCCGGGGCAGAGATCGGCCATGACCTCTTTCGCCTTCGGGCCTTGCAGGGCCAAAAGGGCGCGATCCGACAGCACCTCGAATTCGATATCGGGGCCGCTTTCATCGTCAGCTATGGCGTCAGCGATGATGTCGAAATCCTGCTCCTTGCAGGCAGCGTTGACGACGAGGAAGAAGCCCTCAGCCTGTGGACGCGACACCATCCAGTCGTCAAGAATCCCGCCCATCCCATTGAGCAGCAGCGAATATTTCTGCTTTCCCTGCACCAACGTGGCAAAATCAGTGGGCGTTAGGCTCTCCAACAGACCCAAGGCCCCCTCGCCGTTCAGTCGCGCCTGGCCCATATGCGAGACGTCGAACAGACCGGCCTCGGCGCGCGTCCATTTGTGTTCGGCCAGCACGCCCTCATATTGCACGGACATGTTGTAACCGGCGAACGGCACCATGCGCGCGCCCAGCGCGATGTGGCGGTCTTCCAGCGGTGTGGATTTAAGCGTTTCAGACATGGGGACTCGCAGATGGTTTCAACGATCTGCCCCCGCTGTCCCTGGGCCTGAGAGATTTACTCCGTCGGCGGACGTGGCGTCGCCACGGCTCTTTCCAGCGTTTTATCTGGGCTGCGGTCCGTTTGCCTGAGCGTTTCCGGGGCGGTTGCGCCTTCGGCGGCGCGAGGACTCGCGCACTCTCCCGCAGCTTGCTTTCGCTTCTGCGGCAGCGCCGTGAAAGAGTCAAGCGGGCCTTGAAAATATGCTCTGGCGCGTGATCAGGCGCGCGATGCGAAGGCCCGACTTGAAACGCAGATATTATTACCCGACGGGTCTTTGGCGTTGGCGAAGATATAGCCGTCGCCGCGATGAAGGGCGCCGAATCCAAGCCCTTTCAATCTGGCCGCCGCGCAGAACTCTGCGACGTCCTCGACATCGAAAACCAGCTTGACCAGAACCTGCCCCTCCTTCTGCGACTTCGCCGCCGGATGCAGCAGCAGGACCGCGCCGTTTCCTGGCGGCAAAAGCTCGACAATGCGATCATTCGGGATATGCCGCGCCGTGTAGCCGAAATGCGCGCCATAAAAGTCGATCATCTCCGGCATGCGCTTTGTATAGAGAATGAGGCGCAATAGGGAGGGCGACATGCTTATCCTTTCAGCCAGCGCAGCAACCACCACGCGCCCAGCCCCAGCAGGCCAAGGATCAGCGCGACCAGAACCAGCATGACGCTGAGGCTGGCGATCTTCTGTCCGAAGCCGACCTCCTCCCAGCTATAGGCGTCGTCCGGCCAGGTCTTGCTCTGGATCACCTCTTTCAGTTCGCCGATGGTAAAGTCGCGATAGACCAGACACTTGTCCGGCCACAGCCACCAGAAGGGCGAGGTCGCCTGCTCGACCGGCGGGCGTACACCGTAAGACCGCATCAGCGACTGGATATCGTCGAGATAGAAGCCGATCTGATGATCGCAGCCAAGATCTCCGACCACGAAGGCGGCGTCGCCCAGCGCCCGAAACCGCGCCAGACCTTCCGGCGTCGCATGCTGATGGCGCTCGATCAGCGCATACAATTTCTGCTCGAACGTCTCAGCCATTGTTGACAACCAGACGCAAACCCCCGCGCTGCACAGGCGCTGGCGGCGCATAGACGTCCGGGCGCGCGACCTTGTCCGCCTTGCGCAGGAAGCGCGCCCTGTATTTCGCCATCTCCGGCAGCAGGGAGGTTTCGATATGCGCCATCTCGATCTCGATGCATGCGTCGGCCAGCCGCTCGATGTGCCGGTTGTGATAACGTCCCGGCGGCGTCACCAGCACCAGCCTCTTCTTCGGAAAGCGCTGTTTGAGATAGCGCGCCGTCGCCGCATGGTCGCCGTCCGCCGTCACCAGATAGCAGACATCGAACAGATCGTCCTCGGCGTCGGCGGCGATCGACAGGGCCAGATTGACGTCGCCCTGCTTCTCCACACTTAATTGCCAGCTATGGCCGCAGGCGTTGCAATAGTCCATGCCATGCACGAAATGCCCCATGCGGCAGATCACCCCCTGCCCTTCCAGCGCCTTCATATAGTCCTCATGGCGTTTCAACTTTGCCTTCTGCGCTGGGCGAAAGGCCGAACACCAGACGACGCGCCTGACCGCCTCGGTCTTTGGCGCCAGGGCGCGCGACAGAGCCTTGAGGTTCAGCCATTTCAGATAGGGGCGCTTATAGGCGTCGATGGCGTGATAGAGATTGAAGCCGTCAAAATAGAAGGCGGCGCGCGGACGCGAAAACGGCCATCGCCAGCCGCGCCTGCCTCCGTTTGCCACGCCTTTCGACATTCCGCCGTCCCGCCACAATTCTTAAAGAGCAGTTAAGCGCAGGAACGCTGTTTTGTCAGCAGATTTTCGCGGTCGGCGTCACATCTGCTCCGGCGCCGACAGGCCCAGCAGGTCCAGACCCAGCTCCAACTGGCGCAGGGTCAGCGACACCAGGCCGAGGCGCGAGCCCTTGAGCGCCGCGTCTTCGCCCGCCAGCACCGGACAGGCGGCGTAGAATTTCGAGAAACCCTGAGCCAGCTTATAGACATGGTCGGCCAGCAGGTTGGGCGCGCGCTTGATGTAGGTTTCGCGCAAGGCGGAGTCGAAGGCGTCGAGCAGCAGGACCAGTTCGCGCTCGGCGGGTTCGCTGATCGTGATATCGCCCTCAAACACCTGTTGCTCGCGCGCCTTGCGCAGGATCGACTTCATGCGCACCGCCTGATAGAGCAGGTACGGCCCGGTCTTGCCCTCGAAGCTGGTGAAGCGGTCGAGGTCGAAGATGTAGTTGGTCGTGCGATGATTGCTAAGTTCCGCGAACTTCAACGCCGCCACGGCGACCTTGTGCGCGGTATCGGCGAAATCGGCCTCGGACAGCCCCTCGCCCAAACGGGCTTCGTGCAGGCGCTCGGTGGCCTTGGCGATCGCCTGGCCCAGCAGTTCGTGCAGTTTCAGCGTGCCGCCGTCGCGGGTCTTGAACGGCGTACCGTCCGGCCCGTTGACCGTGCCATTGGCGGCGTGCTCCAACTCACCCTCGTTCGCATAACCCGCCAGATAGGCCGCCCGGAACACCTGCTCGAAATGTCCGGCCTGACGCTGATCGACGACATAAAGCGCCAGATCGGGGCCGAATTCCTTTTTCCGCTGTACGATGGTGGCGAGGTCGGTCGTGCCGTACATAGCCGAACCTTCGGACGAGACGACCAGCAGCGGCGGGATCTCCTTCTTGTCGTCCTCGCGCGCCACGCGGATGATCTGTGCGCCCTGATCGGGGACCAGCAGGCCCTTGGCCTTCAAGTCGTCAATCATCGGCTCGATATAGGGATCGGCGTCGGATTCGCCGTTCCATAAATCGAAGGTGACGCCCAAAGCGGCATAATCGCGCTCCAGCGCCTCGCGCGATACGGTGACGAAGTGCCGCCACAGGGCGCGATAGCCGCGCCGTCCGGCTTGCAAATCCTTGGTCGCCTTGCGCGCGCGGTCGCGATAATCGGCATCCGCCTTGCCTTTGGCGGAGGCCATCGGATAGAGGCGGCCCAGATCGTCGAGGCTCACCGGCGGCGTGGTCGGATAATCGCCGTCATGATCCGCATCGAAATACGGCAGGTCCGGTTGCTCCTCCGACAGGGCCACGATCAGCAGCCCCATCTGATAGCCCCAGTCGCCGAAATGTGCGTCGCCGACCACCGTGTCGCCCATAAAACGGAAGACGCGCTTCAGGCTTTCCCCGATCACAGCCGTGCGCAGATGGCCGATATGCATCTCCTTGGCGACGTTCGGGCCGCCGAAGTCGATGATCACCTTGCGCGCATGCGCCATATGCGGCGCGCCCAGACGCTCATCGACGCGTAAGGCATTGGCGCGATGGCTCAAGGCCGTTTCGGACAGGATGAAGTTCAAAAAACCCGGTCCGGCGATGTCCGCAGCTTTCAGCCGCGCATCCCCGGCGACATGGGCCAGTATGCGTCCGGCCACTTCACGCGGATTGGCCTTGGCCTGCTTGGCCACCATCAGCGCGCCGTTGCACTGGAAATCGGCCAGGTCCGGGCGGTCCGACGGATTGACGCGGCCCGCCGCGGCGTCAAAGCCCTCGGCGGTAAAGGCGCGCGCGGTCAGTTGCGTGAGCTGATGGCGAAAATCGTGCGAATCGGCAAAGGCGTCTTTGGACATGGACTTGCTTACGGCAGGAGGAAAGTCCCGCCGTCATAAGCATCCCGTCCCTCGCTGACAAGGAAAAACCGGTCTTACTGACCCGCGGCGTCAGCCTTCTTCTCATCGTCGCTGACATAGCGGAAATGCTTGCCCTGCCGGTTGAAGTCGGCCATTTCCGGCGTCACGTCGAAACCGACCAGCACTTCGAAATTGGCGCCCGAAACCGTGATGTCGGCGCGCGGAATTTCGATATCCTCGATACGGGTGTTGACGTCCTGCGCCTGCTGGCCGTCGGCGAAGGTCACCGGCAGGTCGAATTCCTTTTTCGCCAGCACCGTCTTGTCGCGCTCGGTCACCGCCACCCAATAATGGTAAACTTTGTCCTTGCTTTCGGCCTTGGGGCCGCGTCCCAGCGAAAACGATATGTCCATGCCGACATGGATCGGCTCCGTGCCCTGATAGGCGCAGTCCGAATTGACGCCGTTGATCTGGCCGGTCCATTTGGCCATGTCGGTGGCTTCCTTATTGTCCTGAAACTCCTCGTAACGCGCGGCGTCGTAGAGCACCTTGACATAGGGGCACGGCCCTTCGGCCTTGATCTTTTTCAGACGCAGGTTGGTATTGCCCCACTCCTTGTCCTTCTTGTCGCGCTCGGCGGCCTTGTCGGCGTCGCTTTGATCATCCTGCTGGGCGTGCGCCAACGAAATGGCGGCAGCGTTAACGAGCAGACCGAGGCAGACCCCCGCCAGAATACGACGCATGACAACCGACATAGGTAAGACGACCCCTGAATCCGTGAAGAAGGCCCGCGACGCGGCGCACCCATTGGCAGGATGTGTAGCGTGGCGGCGCGGCTTTTCAAAGGGTTTTATGGACCAGTTGCGGCCAAAGTGCGGCGCGCCTGTGTCGCCCACTGGCGTAAAGCCGACAAAGCGATTATGTCAGGCGGCATGAGCAAGCCCGCCCTCAAAGTCCTTCTCGCCACGCCGCGCGGTTTCTGCGCGGGGGTCGACCGCGCCATCCAGATCGTCGAACGCGCCCTGGAGCGCTATGGCGCGCCGGTCTATGTCCGCCATGAGATCGTGCATAACAAGCATGTCGTCGACCGGCTCAAAGGCATGGGCGCGGTGTTTGTCAAAGAGTTGGACCAGTGTCCGCCCGACCGGCCTGTGGTGTTCTCGGCGCATGGCGTGCCCAAATCCGTCCCCGCCGCCGCCGAGGCGCGCGCCATGTTCTATCTCGACGCCACCTGCCCTCTGGTTTCCAAGGTGCATGTCGAGGCCGAGCGTCACCACGCCGAAGGCCGCGACATCATCCTGATCGGACATGCGGGACATCCTGAGGTCATTGGCACAATGGGCCAGTTGCCGCCGGGCGTCGTCAAGCTGATCGAAACCGAAGATCAGGCGCGCGCCTTTACGCCGGAAAATCCCGACAATCTCGCCTTCGTCACCCAGACCACCCTGTCGGTCGACGATACGGCAGGCATTGTCGCGGTGCTGAAACAACGCTTCCCGTCGATTAAGCTGCCGCACAAGGAAGACATCTGCTACGCCACCACCAACCGGCAGGACGCGGTCAAGGCGGTCAGCAAGGATTGCGATCTGGTGCTGGTGATCGGTTCGGCCAAGTCGTCCAATTCGCAGCGTCTGGTCGAGGTGGCCTTACGCGCCGGGGCGAAGGCCGCCTATCTGGTCGATGACGCCGGTCATGTCGATTGGTCGTGGTTCGACGACGTGAGGACGCTCGGTGTTTCCGCGGGCGCTTCGGCGCCGGAAAACCTGATCGAAGATCTGGTCGCGGCGGTGGCGGCGCGCTTCGACGCCGAGGTGACGGAAAGTTCCGGCGTGCGCGAAACCGTGACCTTTAAACTGCCCAGGGCCGTGGCGTAAGCCTTACCTGACCATCGGCACAGAGCAGCCCTGGCCCTGATCGACCAGCGGACGGAAATTGGTGTTGTCGTCCGACTGCTCGACGCGATGCGGCACCAGACGCAAGGTCTTGCCGCCCCAGCGACCATAAGAGGCCTGCCCCGGCGACACGCAACGCCCGTCATAGAGCAGCGCGGCGCATTGCCCCAAGGTGATGTTGTCGGCCAGACGGTTCCAGCTATTGGAGTTGTAGCGCAGGCAGGCCGCCACCGGCGCCGAAGCCGGAACCGGCCCGGTCTGCGGCACGACTTCGCCGCCATTGGTCTGCGGCTGCGGCTCCTGCGGCGTGGCGCTGGCCGGAGCGCCCGGCACCGGGGTTAGCGAACCGGTCGGCGCGGCGGTCATATTGCCCGCGTCATCCTGCCCGACGTCGAGCGCCTGTGCGGCGACGCCGTTCTTCTTGGCGCAGTCGGCCAGGGTCAGATCGCCGACATAGGCGCCGTTGACGTAGCAACGCAGCGGTTTTTTGGGGTCAAAAGTCGGTTTGGGTTCGCTGACATTGAAGGTCAGGCCGGTGGGCTGATCGTTCATCGGCTTGTCGTTCTTGTGTCCGGACGACAGGCTCACCGCCAGCGCCACGCCGATCGCCAGCGCCGCCACGGCGCCGCCCGCCAGCCACAGCCAGCGCTTATCGGTCTGCATCGCCATCGGCATCCCCCTTTTCGGCGCTTATACGCGCAACAGGCTAAAATTCGGTCGCGATCATAGCAGAGCCTTGTACAAGACCAAGCGGGAAAGCGTTAACGCGGCTATAGGCGCGCGTCATGACGAAAACATGTCAGAGGCCGAAAAGACCTGTGCTTGATGCAGGCGCCCCGCCGCTCAGGCGGTTGAGCGCCGCCTGATAGCTGGAGATCTGGTTGGTCAGATAGGTCGGCACGGCGCCGTCGGTTTTGCCGTGCTTGCTCTTGTCGGCCTCCTGCGGATCGCCGTATTTCAGATAGGTGTAGGCCCGCTGTACGCTTTTCATCACCGCCTGCAGATTGTCGAGCGCCTTCTGGATATTGGCGTCGGAATTAAGGTTCAGACCGCCGTCGAAATTCAGCCCGATTGGTTTCTGCGTCTTGAGATAATTGCTCGATGAGGCGTCGATCAGCTTGGTTGCGTCGTTGCTGATCAGTCCGGGGTCGATTCCCAGCCCTTTCAGCGCGTCCTTGCCCGCCGGTCCTGCGACGATCTCCATCTTGCTGTTGTTATTGGCGGGTTTGATGACAAGCTGGTCGGTCTGCTGCCCCAGCATTTTGCTGACATCGACCTTGAGCTTGTAGCCGGAGGCGCGCGTGATCTTGATCGCCAGCGTCTTCAGCGTGTCATTGGCCTCAATGGTGATGGTCTTGCGCACATTGGTCGAGGGATCGACCAGATAGAACTGACCGCCGACCCGCGCGCTGGTCCCGGCGATGACCAGGGTGGAATCCTTCTGCTGGATCGTCCCTTGCGGCAGACCCAGCCGGTCGAGCACGCTGGCGCCGTTCTGCACGATGGCGACCGCGCCCGGATTCACCTTGCCGTCCGTACCCGTATAGCGCTGCTGATATTCGACCGCGCCTGTATCGAGATTGAGCCGCGCAATATAGCCGTCCTGCGCCTTCTCGCCGGCATCGATCCGCGCCATGCCGTTGATGTCGCCGTTCGAGGCGCCGGAAATCCACGCCTTGCCGCCGATGAACTGCACCTTGGCGTCGGCCTCCTTGCCGCCGCCGCCATAATAGGCGACCGTATCTTCGCTGGTGCTGGCGAGATCGGCGCTGACCTTGAGCGCGAAAGCGTCCTGACCGCCCGACCAGGCGCGCGTCACGCCGCCGCCGCCAAGCAGGCTGCCGTTGCCGGTCGAGCCGCCCAGATAGATGTCGCCATTTTCAATGGCTATGCCGCTGATCGCCCCGCCGCCAATCCCGCCCAGATCGCGGTTGCCAGTTTGCGTCGCGGCGTATTTGGTCAGCGGATTGCCCTTGGCGTCCGTCGTCTGGTAGCTGCTCAACTGATATGAGGTCAGGTTGACTTCGTTATCGTTGACGCCCGCCACATAGAGCGTGTCGCCATCGACCGCCACCTGCGCGACCTTGTCGCTGTTGGCCGTACCGGTCTGCACTGTGAATTTGGCGGCGCCGTCGGCGGTGAAGCCCATGACATAGCCGTCCCAGCCGCCCTTGCCGCTGGCGCCGGGCATACTGGATTGCGCACGCCCGCCGACATAGACTGAGCCATCGGCGCCGAAGGCCACGGAGGTCGCTTCATCCGCCGCCGTCGCCCCGCGCCGCTGTGTCCACTGTTCGACCCCGCTGGCGTCTAAGACCGTGACGAAGCTGTCGCTGAGAGACCCGTCCACGCCGTTCAGCCCGGTTTCGGTGGTCGAGGTATAGCTGACTGCCGTCTTGCCCGAACCATAGGTGGTCGTCCTGGTCGCCGCCGTCTCCAGCGCGCCCGTGACCGATCCCGCCACCGCCACCTTACCGTCCGCCGAGACGGAAAGCGCGAAGCCCGACGCCGTGTCCGCGGCGCCCAGCGCGCGCGTATAGACCAGCTTGCCGGCGGAATCGTACTTCATCAGCGCGACATCCTGTGCGCCGCTGACGATCTGCCCGTCCGTATCGCCGTTGACGTCGGCCAGCACATAGACCGAGCCATCGTTTCCCGATGCGGTGGCGCGTATGTTGGTCACGGTGTCCGGCAATGCGGTCTGACCGGACTCGCCGCTCACCCAGTATTGCGCGCCGACCTTGGAGACCGGATCGGCGGGCGCGCTGGATGGATCGAGTGCAACGCCAGCAGATGTATCGGTTTGAAATTTCAGCAGTTGCGACGTCACATCGGTGGTTTTTGCGGTGTCGGCGGATGTCGCGTCTGTCGTCGCGCTCATATCCGTCTTTTTCGGTGTAATCTTTTTGTCCGGATCGCCGGTGGTCTGGGCCACATAAACCGCATCGGCGGTCACCGGCGCGCTCAGGCTCAGGGCTTCTGTGGTCACGCCCTTGATCTGCAGACCGAACGTGTCCTGCCCTTTGGACAGCGTGACCGTCTTGCCGTTCAGTGTGCTGGTCACCGGCTGGGCCGGGGTGCGGTTGACCGCAAACTTGGTTGAAAGACCCGCCGCTTTCAGCTTTCCGTTGATGTAGGAGACGACGTTCGACATGCTGCGCGTCTGGGTTCCCATCTCGGCCAGATCGACATCGACCACGATCGGATCGTGCGTGCCGATCTTCTGCGCCGAGATCGAAAAGCGCACATCGCCCTCGAACGCCTTGGTCGCGCTGCCTGAAGCGATCGACGGCGCGGTGTAGAGCGTGTCTGTGCGCGCCGTGCCGCCGTCGCTCTTGACGCTGCCGCCGAGCAGACCGGCGCTGATGTCGAGGTGATCGTATTTGGCGGAGTCGATATAGTCGGCGACTTCCTTCATGCCGGAGGTAAAACGCGTCTTCAGCGCCGACAGAGCAAATTCCGACAGCTTGCCGTCCTTGGCCTTCTGCGCAAGCCCCTCCAAAGCGTTCAGCCCCTGATACAGGGTGAACAGCTTGGTGTAATCGGGCGAAGCGCCCACCACATCGGAAACAATCGCATTGGAATTGATAAAACGCTGACCGCTCAGAACCTTGCTGACCAGACCGCCCTCGTCCAGCATGCCGGAATTGTCCGACCATGGCGCGCGCGGCGCGGTGGCCATGCCGGTCGGAGAGGTCGTCTTGCTGGCCCCGGCGGAGCTTCCCCCGCCTGCGGTCGAAGCGCCGCCCGCTGCAGTCCCGCTGTACTTGGCGTTGAAATAGCTGGTCAGCAGACTGGCGTCGAACGTAATCATGTCGGGTTGGAAACAATCCTGTCGGATACCGTGTGCCCGACTATGCCCGACTCAGCTTAACAAAGGTTAATTGTAAAGCTGAAACAAACGCTTTTTCAGCTTATCCTCACTTGAACAGAGACAGTATCTGCTGCGGCGCCTGGTTGGCGATGGACAAGGCCTGGGTGCCGAGTTGCTGCTGCACCTGCAGGGCCTGCAGACTGGCGCTTTCCTTGGCCATGTCGGCGTCGACCAGATTGCCGATGCCGGTGGTGATCGAGTCCTTGAGCTTGGACACGAAGGACAGGTGGCCTTCGATCTGCTTGGCCTGCGATCCCAAGGCGCCGAGATTGGCGTTGAGATTGTCAATCGAGGTGTCGAGGCTGCCGAGCAGATTGCTGGCTGCCGTCGCCGAACTCAGCGATGAGCCTGCGGTGATGGTGATGATCGGCCCACCCAGGGCGATGGTGCGCACGCTTAAGGTAATGGTCGAGTTGGCGTCGGAATTGGCGATGAACTGGATCGACTTCGCCATCGACCCGTCGATGATATTGGCGCCGTTGAAGGTCGCATTTTCGACGACGTGCGTAATCTGGCTGAGGATCGACTTGAAGTCGGAGTTGAGCGCATTGCGCGAGGTGGTGTCGATGGAGGTGTCCATCGCGCCGACCACCTTTTCCCGCAACTGGTTCAGCAGGTCCGAGACAGAGCTGCCCGCCGCCATCGACACATCGGCGATTGATGAGGCCCGGTTCAGGCTGTCTGTTACGGCGTCCAGACCGTTCAGATCGGCGCGCTGCCCCTGCGCAATCGCGTAGACCGAGGCGTTGTCCTTGGCCGAGCTGACCTTCAATCCGGTCGAGATGCGATTCTGCGATTCTTCGAGCTGCTTGTTGGTGCTCGTCAAGTTCTGCAAGGCAATCATCGCCGAGGTGTTTGTATGCACGCTAACGGTCATGGCCCGGAAACCTCCATATACGCCGACTCAGGCGAATCTTAAGGTTTATGGTAAGCAAAGTCTTAAC
>DATMTF010000225.1:0-14520 GCA_035565015.1 Asticcacaulis sp.
CTACGATCGGTTCGGCTATCCCGGACTCTTCATCGCTTATAATGCCGGTCCCAACGCCTATATCCGCTCGCTCAAGGGTGCGCCGCTTTCGTCGGAGACGCGCGCGTATGTGACGCGGATTGAACGAGATCTGGACGCGCACATAGCGGACAAGCCCCGCCTGTTCATTAAGAGCGACGCATCATCAAAGCCCGCGCCGACCGACGGGTTGTTTGTTCGTTTGCGCGAACCGACCGATGAAGGTCGGTAGGTGGAGCGTGTAAGCAAGATAAAAGCGATGACGTCCTCTTGCCGCAAGTCTTTGTCTGCACATCGTTTTTTGTGACGTCACCTTGGTTGTGGTGACGTCAGTTTGGCTTAAGCGCCTGATTTGAATGAGGAGTCTGGGTGTCATGGTCGATGACGATAAAGTCAGGCCGCGTCTGGGTCGCATAGGGCGCGGAGAGGCTACGCCTTACCGCCTCAGGGCCCTGCGCGCGGCGCATCGGGCGGGCGGCGTTGGCCATGCGTCGTCCCGTGGTCAGAACCGTGGAAAAGGGACTTCGTTTCGGGGACGCGGCGCGGGCGTCACGCTTGTCCTCCGCAATGGGCCTCGGTTGGGCTTGCGCGGTCGTCGGGGCGTCGTCAAGGCGCGGTTCACGCGCCTGGCTGGGAAGGGTGTTGCGGCGGCGTCCAGTCACCTGCGCTACCTGCAACGCGATGGCGTTACGCGAACCGGTGCCCGGGGGCAGCTTTATGACCGCGACAGCGAACACATCGAGGGGCGTGATTTCATGGCCCGCTGCGAAGGCGACCGTCACCAGTTTCGGTTTATCGTGGCGCCTGAAGACGGGCAGAAGTATGACGACCTCAGAAACCTGACGCGACGTTTGATGTCGCAAATGGAGAAAGACCTGGGAACCCGCCTGGAGTGGGTTGCCGTGGATCATTTTAATACCGGGCGTCCACACACTCACATCCTTGTCAGAGGCGTCGATGATCGGGGGCAGGATCTTGTTATTGCCAGAGACTATCTCAGCGAAGGCCTGCGTCGTCGCCTGGAAGACCTGCTTAGCCTTGACCTCGGGCCCAGGACGGATCGGGAGATAGAGGCGGAACGCGCGCGTGAGATGGCTAAGCTTGACGTGACCCGCCATGATCGCGCCCTGGTCCAACTCGCAAGTGGCGAGGGGGAGCTCGTTTTGCCGCCGGAGCCGCCCGATCGGTACGCGGATCTGACCGCTCGCTTGCGTCAACTGGAAAGATGGCGTTTGGCCGTACCGATCAAGCCCGGCCACTGGCGTCTCGAAAGCGACCTAGAGGCGCAGCTGTTTCGGCTCGGCCGTGATGAAACACTGCGACGGCAGGCCCAGTATGAATTGACGCGCCTCGGACACACCGAGGCCGATGTCGAGCTTCATCGCGCCGTAGCGCCCGACGTCAAGATTGTCGGCAAGCTACTCTATCAGGGACTGATTGACGAAGATGAGGATCGTCGGCTCTTGTTGCTGGACGGCGTCGATGGTCATGTTCACGCCATCGACGCCGGGCAGATCCCACTCGATATGGCGCCAGAGCGCGGGAGTGTTCTGGAGTTGACAGGTCGTCGCGCGGAACTGCGAAGCGTAGACCGAACGATCGCCCGGATTGCGGCGCAGAACGGCGGGATATACAGCCTCGAGGCCCATCTTGACGCAGATCCAACCGCGAGCGATCGCTTCGCCGGAACGCACGTGCGTCGGCTGGAAGCTTTGCGTCGAAACAGTCGCGCCGTTGTCAGGGAGCCAGATGGCGCCTTTCGCGTACCGGACGATTATCTTGATCGGGCGCTGGCCTACGAGACGCGCCGTGTCACGCGGACGCCGTTCACGATCGGGACGCTCTCGCCCCTGTCTCTGGAACGCCTCGTCGGTTATCGCGGCGAGACATGGCTTGAGCGTCTCCCAGAGACAGGAGACGCCGTCGGCGCGGGCATCGGCTTTGGTCGGCAGGTCCAAAAAGCCCTGCAGGCGCGTCGAGCCTGGCTTTTGCAGGAAGGCTACGCGACCTTGATCGATGATCGCGTAACCCTGCGCGCCGGTGCGTTGGACCTGTTGCGTCGTCAGGATATTCAGTCCGCAGGGGAGGCCAGAGCACGCGTCACGGGCCTGCCCTATGTCGAGATTGGCCTTGGAGATCAGGTATCGGGTGTTTATCGCGAGCGACTGGATTTGCCGAGTGGGCGCTTCGCGATCGTGGAACGAGCGCACGACTTTGTCCTTGCGCCCTGGCGCGAAGCGCTTGAAAGCCATAAAGGCAAGTCCATCCGCGCTACCGTAAGCGAGGGCGGGATCGACTGGACCATAGGACGCGGCCGAAGCCGCGACTGAGGTCGGCCTCGTGGTTTGGTGGCATCCTTGGCTAGGCCTTCGGCGGGCTCTCAGCGCCGGGCTCCTGCAAATCGAGCTCAAGCCGGTTGCGGATCGCGCCGAGAAGGGCGAGGGGCGTAGCTTCCGAGATCGCAAGCGCGGTTGAGACCTCTTCGGAAAGCACAAGATCGACCGACGCGCAGTCGCGGACGACGACCGGATCCTGCTCCAGCCATCCCAACGTGCTCACGAAGTCCCGGATCTCCTGATGATCGCCCGGCTTGACCGCGCGCGACTCCAGGGCGGCGCAGGTGGCGGTCAGGGCGTTGGCCCTCGCGGTCAAGCAGCCCCGGATACAAGCCAGGCCTGAGGTCGCCGCCCCGATTTCCTCGCTTCCAAGGGCGGACCGAACGGCCTGAAGCAGGTTCAGACGCGCGCTCAGCGTCGGCAGATCAATCGCCATAACGGCCTCCATTCTCGTCTTCGGTTAAATCGACTCTCCACGCAGAGGAAGGCGCGACAGGTCAAGCATCCCCAAAAAAGGTCGCCTGTTACTGGGAACGGGCGGCGGCTGACGAGGGCCCCGCGTGCTGGCCGCCGCTGAACCCGTTTCAAGACGGATGTGACAGCGGCAGCGGGGCGCGCCTGGGGAAGGTGGAGGACATAACGCTCGCCCGGCAAAGCGACGATGATGGCGCGGCCCGGTTCGCCCCTCACGGAGAGCTTCATGTCGCCGACCAAACTCCTTCTTGGCCAGATTGTCCTGGTCTTGTTAACCGCTGTGCTTGGCGTCTGGGCGGCCACAGAATGGGCCGCCTATCAGCTCGGTTGGCAAGAGGGTCTTGGTCCCGCCTGGTTTTGCATTTTCGATCTGCCGGCCTATCGACCCTGGCAACTTTTCATCTGGTGGTATTTCTATGACGCCTATGCGCCGCACGTCTTCTATCGCGCTGGCGCTCTGGCGGCCTCAAGCGGCCTTATGGGGTGCGGCGTTGCGGTCGCAGGCTCCTTGTGGCGGGCGCGGCAAGCGCGGCGCGTCACCACCTACGGTTCAGCCCATTGGGCGTCCCCCAGCGATCTCCGGCGCCTCGACCTTCAGGCGAACCAAGGCGTGTTTTTAGGACGTCTTGGCGCGACCTATCTGCGTCATGCCGGTCCCGAACATGTGCTGGCCTTTGCGCCGACCCGGAGCGGCAAGGGGGTCGGCCTCGTTATTCCCACGCTTTTGTCCTGGCTGGGCTCAGTCATCGTCCACGATATCAAAGGCGAGAACTGGGAGGTGACCGCCGGCTGGCGCGCACAATTTTCACATTGCCTGTTGTTCAATCCGACCGATCCACGCTCCGCACGCTTTAATCCACTTCTGGAGGTGCGCAAAGGCAAAGACGAGGTGCGCGATGTCCAAAACATCGCCGATGTCCTTGTTGATCCGGAGGGCTCGATCGAACGTCGGTCGCATTGGGAGAATACGAGCCACTCCCTTCTGGTCGGCGCCATCCTGCACGTCCTCTACGCGGATGAAGACAAGAGCCTCGCGCGCGTCGCAGCGCTTCTGTCAGACCCGCACCGCACCTTCGCCTACACGCTGCATCGCATGCTTGGCACAAACCATATTGGAACGGCAGCCGCTCCACAGGTTCATCCGGTCGTCGCGGCGGTGGCGCGCGAACTGCTCAATAAATCTGAGAATGAGCGCTCGGGCGTGCTGTCGACAGCCATGTCGTTTTTGAGCCTTTATCGCGACCCGATTGTCTCGGCGGTGACAGCCTCGAGCGACTGGCGGATCGCCGACCTGATGGATGGGGCGCGTCCAGCCTCCCTCTACCTGGTCGTACCGCCATCCGATATCTCTCGCACCAAACCTCTGGTGCGACTGATCCTCAACCAAATCGGACGGCGGTTGACCGAACGCCTCGGCGGGCGTGAACACAGCGGACATCAGCACCGTCTTCTGTTGATGCTCGATGAGTTTCCAGCCCTGGGGCGGCTCGACTTCTTCGAAACGTCGCTGGCCTTTATGGCCGGTTATGGCATCCGTGCGGTCCTGATCGCGCAGAGCCTGAACCAGATCGTTCAGGCCTACGGCGATAACAATTCTATTCTCGACAATTGCCACATCCGAATTGCGTTTTCGACGAATGACGAGCGGACGGCCAAACGAATTTCCGAAGCCCTGGGCACGGCCACGGAATTGCGCGCTCAGCGCAACTATGCCGGTCATCGCCTCTCGCCGTGGCTTGGGCATGTCATGGTCAGTCGCCAGGAGACTGCGCGTCCGCTCCTGACGCCAGGTGAAATCATGCAATTGCCGCCTGAGGAGGAGTTGGTGCTGGTCTCGGGCGCGCCGCCGATCCGGGCGAAAAAGATCCGGTACTTCGAGGATCGTAATTTCACGGCTCGCCGTCTGACGCCGCCAGGTCTGTCTACGCAAACCTATGCGGACCGGCCAAAGCCCCGGCCCAATGACTGGGGGCGTCAGGTCTGCGGCGTGTCGCGGGTCCTGATGGCGGCGCTGACCGATAGTGACGCGTCTGGAGGTCCAGGCCGTAAACCGGAACTTGAAACCGAAGATCCAACACCAAAGCCTGCGCCTGTGGAGCGCGACGACCGCGTCAGCGATGACGACGAGGCCGATCCCGTCGCCGACCGCGCCACCCTCGAACGCATCGCGCAGCAGCGCAATCTCGTCGCCGCGGATGCGTTCGGCTTCGACGCCGACCGGAACGACAAGGCCCTGATCCACGACCATTTGCGAGACGATTGACATGAAATCGCGTCCCCGTGTCCGTTACCAACTGCGCCTTGAGGCCGATCTGGCGGAGCGTTTCGAACGCATGCCCGGCGGCGCGCGTGGCCATCGCAACGCCATCATCTCGACGGCCCTTCGCATGTGGCTCGAGCGGCATGGTCAGACTGAACTCGAAACTCAGCTGGCGCCGCGTCTTGGGCAAATGTCCGCACACCTGGCGCGCCTGGAGCGTGATCAGCAAATTGTCCTAGAGAGCCTGGCCCTTTTCATTCGGCTCAACCTGCAACGCGACATCTTTGCCGTCGAGCTTGACGCCGAGGCTCGCCGGCGGGGCCGGGATCGTTTTGCAGCCTTTACCGAAGAGGTCGGACGGCGTCTGGCGCAAGAGCACGCCAGCTTCAGCGACTTGACCACCCCTGGATGGGGAGAACGCGATGTCTGAAGCGATCTCGACAGACAGACTACGCCTCATGCTGACCACCGCCTTTGGCCGGACGCTCGGCGAGGCTCTGAGTGATCCAACCGTTACCGACATTCTGGTGAATGCCGATGGCCTGCTCAGCGTCCACTTCCAGGACAGTCGGCGCGAACACCGGCCCAGCCAGCTGACGGATGCGGAGCGCGAACGTATCGTACGCCTGGTCGCCAGTTCCGTGGACCGCGACATAGACCGCCTGCATCCGATCGTCAGCGCAGAATTACCGGGCGGCGCGCGGTTCGAAGGTTTGCTGCCGCCCCTGGCGCTTGGGCCTTGCTTCGCCATCCGCAAACATGCCGCGCGCATTCTGCGCCTCGAGGACTACGTGGCGACGGGCGATTTAACCTCGGAAGCCGCCGCAGTGCTCCGAGAGGGCGTTCGGCATCGCAAGTCCTTGTTGATCGCCGGTGGGGCCGGCGCTGGCAAAACGACCTTCGCCAACGCGATGATCGCGGAAATGGCGCGGACCCATGACCGGCTCATTCTCCTGGAGGATACGCGTGAATTGCAGTGCGCGGCGCGCGACCACCTGGCGCTTCGAACGAGCGAGCATGCCTCTTTAGCCGATCTGGTTCGGTCTGCGCTCCGCCTGCGGCCAGATCGGATTATTGTCGGCGAGGTGCGGGGCGCAGAGGCGCTCGATCTTCTCAAGGCCTGGAATACCGGTCACCCCGGCGGCCTGGCCACCGTCCACGCCAATTCCGCCCGCGCCGCGCTCTACCGCCTCGAACAGCTGATTGAGGAGGCGGCGCCGCGTGCGCCGCGCCATCTGATCGCCGACGCGATCGATCTCGTCGTCTTCCTTGCACCGCCCTGCCAACAGGCGCGCCGCCATCGCCGCGTCGAGACCCTGGCCCGCGTCGAAGGTCTCGACGAAGCGGGCGATTACCAGCTCCGGCCGCTTCTGGCCGTGGGATCCGCAAACCCCCAACCTGGAGAGTTTCTATGACCCTGCCTCGCCTCCATCACTGCGCCCTGCGTCGGCGATACATCCATTACTGGCCAATCCTTCTGCTGCCGTCGGCGGGCGCAGCCTTCGCCTCTGGCACCTCCATGCCCTGGGAGCAGCCGCTGCAGCAGATTCTGGATTCCGTACAGGGACCGGTCGCCAAAATTATCGCCGTCCTGATCATCATCGTCACGGGTCTTACCCTTGCGTTCGGAGAGACGTCGGGCGGTTTTCGCAAGCTGATCCAGATTGTCTTCGGCCTTTCGATCGCGTTTGCCGCCTCGAGTTTTTTCCTGAGCTTCTTCAGCTTTAGCGGTGGAGCGCTCGTGGCATGACCGAGCCGATCGAAGGCTTTCACGTCCCACTGCATCAGGCGCTCACCCAACCCATCCTTCTGGGCGGCGCGCCCCGCAACCTGGCGATCCTGATTGGCACGTTTGCGGCCGCTTTGGGGCTGGGCCTTCATCAGTGGCTGGCGGGCCTCATCGTCTGGCTGGCCGGCCACAGTCTCGCCGTCGTCGTCGCCCGCAAAGATCCGCACATCGTGCAGGTTCTGGCGCGTCATCTTCGTCAAAAAGGATATTGGAGATGCTGAATCTCAAACCTTACCGCCGGGCTGAGGCTCGCCTGAGCGATCATGTACCGTGGGCAGCTCTGGTCGCGCCCGGCGTCGTCCTGAACAAGGATGGCAGCTTTCAGCGCACCTATCGCTATCGCGGTCCAGACATAGAAAGCGCGACCGAAACGGAGCTGGTGGGCATGTGCGCCCGCGTCAACAACGCGCTCAAGCGTCTCGGCGCGGGCTGGGCGATGTTTTTTGACGCCAACCGGCACGCGGCCGACGGCTATTGCGAGACCGGCGCAGAGACGGGTCTGGCGCGGTTATTGGAGGAGGAGCGGCGGGCGCGCTTTGAAGGCGCGCTGGCGGGCACCTTTGAGACCGATTATTATGTGACGCTGGTCTGGCTGCCAGACGCCGACCAGACGCGCGATGTGAACGCCGCCGTCATGGAACAGGACGGGGAGGCCGGGGCCCGCAACTGGCGCGGGGCCACGTCGCAATTTCTCCATCGGTGCGAAGCCTTCGCCGATCTCCTGGGCGCCGTCTTGCCGCAGATGGAGCCGCTCGATGACGCCGAGACCCTGACCTATTTGCACGGGACGATTTCAACGGCGGATCATCGGATCGAACCGCCCACCACGCCGATGTATCTCGATGCGGTCCTCGTCGACACGCCGTTAAGCGGAGGGGCCGCGCCCAGGCTTGGGACGGCGCGCCTGCGAACGCTGAGTGTACTTGGATTTCCGGACATGACCCGGCCCGGCCTTCTGGACGCGTTAAACCAGCTCGATGTGAGCTTTCGATGGACGACGCGGTTCATACCGCTGGATAAAACAAACGCCGTCGCCACTCTGACCCGTCTGCGTCGGCATTGGTTCGCCAAGCGGAAATCCATGACCGCCATGCTGCGGGAGGTGATGTACAGCCAGGAGACGCGGCTGACCGATCCGGACGCCGACAACAAGGTGCTGGACGCCGAAGCAGCTCTTGCGGCGGTCGGGGGCGATCATGTCGCGTTCGGATATCTGACCACAACCCTCGTTGTGAAGGATGAAGCGCCGGAACGCGCGAGCGAGGCGGTCCGTCGGCTCGAGCAGACGCTGAACGGTCTGGGTTTCGCCACCATCGACGAGAGTTTTAATGGCGTTGAAGCCTGGCTTGGATCTCTACCGGGGCATGTCTACGCCAATGTGCGTCAGCCGCTCGTTCACACCCTGAACCTGTCGCACCTGATGCCATTGTCGTCGGTGTGGGCGGGGCCAAAGCGCGACCGCCACCTGGACGGCCCGCCGCTCTTCTACGCCCTGGCCGCGGGCGCGACGCCGTTTCGCTTCAGCCTGCATGTCGCGGATGTCGGTCATATGATGGTGGTGGGGCCGACCGGCGCCGGTAAGTCGGTTCTGCTCGCCTTCATGCTGGCTGAGTTTCAGCGTTATCCGCGCGCACAGGCCTTTGCCTTCGACAAAGGGGGATCGACGCGAGCGACCTGTCTGGCGCTGGGCGGGCGCCATTACCGCCTTGGCCGCACCGGACAACTCGCGTTCCAGCCCTTGCGCAACATTGATTACGAGGCCGAGCGCGCCTGGGCGCTGGACTGGCTTTTGATGATCCTCGCCCAGGAGGCTGGCGCGGCGACGCCCGAGGTGAAGGCGGCAATCTGGTCGGCGCTTGGCGTCCTGGCGACGGCGCCCGTTGAGCAACGCACCATGAGCGGACTGGTCTTACTCTTGCCATCGCGCGCCCTGAAGGCGGTCTTCGAAGCCTACACGGTTTTGGGCGCCTTCGGACGTTGTCTTGACGCGGAGCAGGAGGATCTGGACGCGGCGGACCTGACGGTCTTCGAGACGGAAGACTTGCTGGCCGAGGCGCGTTTAGCGGGACCGATGCTTTCCTATCTGTTTCATCGCCTCGAGGCGCGGTTCGATGGTCGTCCCACGCTCCTGATGCTGGACGAGGCATGGGTGTTTCTCGACAATCCTCTGTTCGCCGCCCGGATCCGCGAATGGCTGAAAGTCCTGCGCAAGCGCAATGTCAGCGTCGTGTTCGCGACGCAGTCCCTGGCCGACATCATCGACAGCGCTATTGCGCCGGCTATTTTGGAGTCGTGCCCGCAGCGCCTATTTTTGCCTAATGACCGGGCGCGCGAACCCCTGTCGCGCGAGGCCTACACCCGGCTCGGCCTCAACGAGCGCCAGATCGACCTGATTGCCCAGGCCATCCCTAAGCGCCACTACTACCTGCAATCGCAGCAGGGCAATCGTCTGTTTGATCTCGACCTTGGGCCCTTGGCCTTAAGCGTATTCGCCGCCTCGGGGCCAGAGGACCAGCGTCTTATCGATGCGCTGCTGGAAGAGGCGGGGGCCGAGGGGTTCGGCAATGCGCTCATCAATGCGCGCGGCCCGGTCTGGGCGCGTGACCTTGTCGCTGAATTCGTCGCTCAACAGGCCACGGAATCCGGAGGAAACTCACATGAAAACAAGTAAATATGGACACATCTTCGCGTTGAGTCTCCTGTCGCTGGCTGCGCTGGCGACATCGGCCCCAGCCCAGGTCGTCGTCTACGATCCCAGCAACTATGCCCAAAACATCCTTCAGGCAGCGCGGGCCCTGCAGCAGGTCAAAAACCAGATCCAAAGCCTCAGCAATGAGGCGACCATGATCCTTGATATGGCCAAGCACTTGAAGTCGCTCGACCTCAACGAACTGACGAGGCTGAATACGGACATCGCCGCGATCAACCAGTTGATGGCCTCCGCAAAAGGTATCGCCTTGACGGTCAGCCAGACTGAAGCGGCCTTCTCAAAGCAATTTCCGGCGTCCTATGCCGACGTCTCCGCAGCAGGCCTTGCCGGCGCGGCGCAGACCCGTTGGCAAAGCGCCATGGCGGCGTTCTCCCAGACCCTCAATGTTCAGGCAAGGATCACCGAAAATCTCAACGCTGACGCCGGAACGCTTAACGACCTGGTCAACGCCTCGCAGGGCGCGGTTGGAGATCTGCAGGCGCGGCAGGCTGGCAATCAACTGCTTGCCCTAACCGCCAAACAGAACATGGAAATCGCCAGCCTGCTGATCGCCCAATCCCGGGCTGAGGCGCTTGACGCGGCGCGCAAGGCTCAGGGCGAGGAGGCGGCCCGCGCCTACACCCAGGCCTTCATCGGCGACGGTCCGGCCTATACGGCGCCGTAGTCTCACACAATGAAGAAGCAATGTGATGCAAGACCTTAATGTCATTGATCATTTTCTGACGACGTTCAGCCAGTATCTCGATAGCGGTTTCGGTCTGCTCAAGGGCGATGTCGGGCGTCTGTCACAAATGCTGATCACGCTCGACGTCACCCTCGCAACCCTGTTTTGGCTGCTCGACGAAGAAGCGCGTCTGCTGGGCCGCCTTATCAAGAAGATCCTCTTCGTTGGCGCCTTTGCCTACATCATCAACAATTTTCAGATGCTCGCCAACATCGTCTACGCGTCCTTTTCGGGGCTGGGTCTGCAGGCGAGCAACAACAGTCTGAACGCAGCGGACCTCCTTTTGCCGGGCAAGATCGCCGGAACAGGTTTTACGGCCGCCAAGCCCTTGCTCGATCAACTCGCCAATCTGATGGGGCTCGACGGCTTCTTTTCGAATCTTCTGGTCATCATCATCCTTTTGCTCGCCTGGTTGATCGTCATCCTCGCCTTCTTCGTTCTGGCCATCCAGCTCTTCATCACCATTTTGGAGTTCAAGCTCACCACTCTGGCGGGCTTTGTGCTGACCCCGTTTGCGTTGTGGAACAAGACCGCGTTTCTTGCCGAGCGCGTGCTTGGCAATGTCATCACCTCTGGCGTCAAGACCATGGTGATGGCGGTCATTGTCGGCATCGGGGTGAGCCTGTTCGGTCAGTACCAGGCCTCGCTCAATGGCCAGCCGCCCGACCTAGTCGAGGCGCTCACCCTGGTTCTAGCGTCCCTGACCCTGCTAGGCCTTGGCATATTTGGTCCCAGCATTTCCGCCGGCCTTGTGTCGGGCGCGCCGCAACTGGGCGCAGGCGCGGCGTTTGGCACGGTCGGCGCCGCTGTTGCGGCCGGCATGGTGGCGGGCGGCGCCGTCGTTGGCGGGGCGAGGCTTTTGATGGGCGGCGGATCTGGATTTGGCGCCGTTAAAGCGGCGTCGAGCGTGTCGGGTCAGAATGCTGGGAGCGGAAGCGGAGGCGGAACGCCGCCGACGGGCGGCGGAAGCGCCGACGGCGCCACGACGCGATCTGGGTCAACGGGCGGCGATGAGGCGAATCCACCTGCCTGGGCGAAACGATACCAGCGCGATCAGCAGGCCAGAACCCGACTTCTGATGCTGCAGAACAGCCTGTCCGCGGGAGATCATCGCGGCGGCAGCGGCGCCAATCCCAGCCTCAGCGAGGGCGGCTGATTTCATTTATCCCCTTTAGGAGACATGTCATGTTTCGACGCAGCTTACAGCGTTACGGCGATACGCCCGAGCCTGTGACCCCCTATCAGAAAGCGGCCCAGGTCTGGGATATGCGCATGGGCAGCGCCTTGTCGCAGGCGCGGCGCTGGCGATGGCTGGCCCTCGGAGCGATGGGCGTTGCAGCTGCGCTGGCTGGCGGGATCGCCTATATCGGCGCACAGAACCGGATCATGCCCTTCATCGTCGAGGTAGGGCCCGATGACGCCGTGCGCGGCGTAACGCAAGCCGATCACCGCTACACGCCAACCGATGCGCAGATTGCCTGGTTTCTCGGCCAGTTTATCGATGATGTACGCAGCCTATCAAGCGACCCTGTCATTGTGCGAACACGCTGGTTGCGGGCCTATGCCTTTGTCACAGGTCCGGCGGCGAGCTTTCTGAGCGAACAGGCGCGGCTGACGGATCCCTTGCGGCAGGTCGGACACGAGAGCGTGGTCGTCAATATTGACAGCATCGTTCGCGCGTCCGCGGCGAGCTTCCAGATCAAATGGACCGAAACCGCCTATCAGGATGGCGTTCAGAGCGGCGTCGCCCATTGGACGGCCCTGGCAAGCTACAGGCAGCAACTGCCAACGACAAGCGACGTCCTTCGGCGCAATCCCCTCGGCCTCTACATCACGGACCTGGCCTGGTCGAAGGACTTCGGCCCCTCGGTCGAGGCGGGGCAGACCTCGTCATCCATCGCGCAACCTTAGTCTCACGGAGGTTTTCATGACACATGCCTATCATCTCGCCAGCGCTATCTTCGGTGTTTCGTTCGTTGTGAGCGGGGCGCAAGCAAGGGCGACACCGCCAGTTCAGATCACGCCCCCTGAGCTTAAGCCTGTGGTCGCCGCAACCAAGGCCTCAACCCTGGGACCGGACGCCGGCGCCTTCATCAAAGCCATGGCGGTCTATCCGTTCCATGATGGCGACATCTATCGCCTGTTCACGGCGCCGAACCGTGTCAGCGACATCGTGTTACAACCGGGCGAGACCCTGATCTCAATCGGCGCTGGAGACACGGTCTCCTGGACAATAGGCGACACGCACAGCGGTGAGGGCGGGGGCCGGCAGGTCCATATCCTTGTCCGGCCTCAGCGCGCTGGCCTCACCACCAATCTGGTGATCACCACGTCTTTGCGCACCTATCGGATTGAGCTTAGCAGCGTCGCGCACACCGCCATGGCGGCGATCTCCTGGCGCTACGCCGATAGAGAGCTGATGGCGATCAAGGAGACGAATCCATCATTGATTTCAGATCGGGTCGCTCCCTCGCCGAAAGTGAGCACTCAACCAAAAGCGCCGACGATTGAGGCGCTCGCGCGACTGAACTTCAACTATAGCCTCAGCGGTGATCATCCAGCCTGGCGGCCGCTCCACGTCTTTGACAATGGGGAGAAGGTCTTCATCCAGTTTCCGGATTCAAGCGTCTCGGCGGATATCCCGCCGCTGTTCGAGATCGGTGACGATGGCAAGCCGCAACTTGTCAATTATCGCGTCGTGGGATCGACCTATGTCGTCGATCATCTGATCAGGGCGGCGGAGCTGCGTCTGGGCGGCAAGCATATGCAAATCGTTCGGATCACAAAGCAAGCGAAGGCCGTTGGAGGTCGGTCATGAGCGACACGGAACCCGAAAAGAAGGATCCTGAATCCTTCGTTCTGCGCGCGAAGCCTCGTAAAATCGTTCGCCTGCGTCGCCCCGTCATCATCGGCGTTTGCGCTGTTGGCGCGATGGGGCTTTCGGGCGTGATCTGGCTGGGGCTGCATCCCGTGCGTCTGTTGCCGCCGTCCAAGTCCAGAGAGGATAGGCCGGTGCAAGCAACGCCGCCGCCTGCAGATGTCTTCGGTGTAAAAGCCAGAACCTATGCCGACGTCCCCAAGTTAGGGCCGCCTCTGCCAGGCGACTTGGGCCGGCCAATTCTGGAGCGCGAACGCGCCGAAGCCGCAGCTGGCGCAACAGCGTCGAGCGCCACGGCGCCTGTCTTTTTCACAGTGGCGACGTCGCTCGCAGACTCCACCGTTGCGCCGGATGAGGCCGGCTCCGGCATTCGGGACGGCGCGCGTCAAGCAACGGCCATCTCCGCAGTGAATAGATCGGCGAGCGGCGCGTCCAGGCCAGATCCGCCCGATTTGGCGCAGACTCCCAAAATGGCGCCGACTAAGCCGGTCCTTCTGGCGGGGTCAGTCCTTCCGGCGAGCCTTCTCACGGCGGTCAATTCCGACACGCCTGGGCTGGTGGTTGCGCAAATCACGGCGGATGTGCGCGATAGCCTGACGGGCGCGCAGGTTTTAATACCGCGCGGAGCGCGCCTTCTGGGCCGTTATGACAGCCAGCTCGCCTACGGTCAGACGCGGCTTAAGGTCGTCTGGACACGCTTGGTCATGCCCGATGGCGTCAGTCTTACGCTTGATGATGAGCCGGCAACGGATGCGCAAGGCGCCGGCGGGGTGTCCGACCAAATCAATCGGCATGGCGGCCAGCTTGTCGGCGCCGCAGGCGTCTCAGCCCTGCTGGCGCTGGCGGCGCAGCCAGCGGACGGCGCCAGCGACACAGGCGCGGCATGGGCGCTGCGTAACGCCCTGCAACAGACCCAGAGCCAGGTGGGGCAGCTCTACGTCGCCAGGCAAATGAATGTTCAGCCCACGCTTTCGATCCGAGCCGGAGAGCGCGTCTATCTGGTGCTCCAGACGGATATCAGCGTCCCCATGCCCGCAAAGGGGGACTAGTATGGCCGAGATACGACTGCCAAGACTGCCCGATCGGACGCCGGTCAAGGTGCAGATTTCGCTCCCGGCGGATCTGCATCAGAGTCTACAAGACTATGCCGCCCATTATGAGGCGACCTATGCCGTCAAAGAGCCCTTGTCAGAGCTCATTCCGTTTATGCTGGAGGCCTTTCTTTCAAGCGATCGCAGCTTCAGCCGGAACACCCGAAAGTGACGCCCCTTGAGGCGGCCAATTGGGCGCCCAGACTTTACAGGGGCGGCCCGCATGTGCGAAGCCGTCCC